>NZ_RZRK01001342.1:0-844 GCF_003997835.1 Mesorhizobium sp. M7A.F.Ca.CA.004.12.1.1 | reverse complement strand
ATCTCCTTGATCGCGTCGTCCAGTTCGTCCGGCTTCTCGCAGCGAATGCCGTGTCCGCCATAGGCCTCGGCGAGCTTGACGAAGTCGGGCATCGCCTCGGTGTAGGAATGCGACAGCCGGTTGCCGTGCAGCAGCTGCTGCCACTGCCGCACCATGCCCATATACTGGTTGTTCAGGATGAAGATCTTGATCGGCGCGTCGTGCTGCACGGCAGCGCTCATCTCCTGCATCGTCATCTGCACGGAGGCGTCGCCGGCGATGTCGATGACCAGCGCGTCGGGATGCGCGATCTGCACGCCGAGCGCCGCCGGCAGGCCGTAACCCATCGTGCCCAGCCCGCCTGACGTCATCCAGCGGTTCGGCTTCTCGAAATGATAGTGCTGCGCCGCCCACATCTGGTGCTGGCCGACCTCGGTGGTGATGTAGGTGTCCATGCCCTTGGTCAGTTCGTAGAGCCGCTCGATGGCGTATTGCGGCATGATCACGTCGTTGTTCATCTTGTAGGCGAGCGAGTCGCGCGCACGCCATTTGGCGATCTGCTCCCACCACGGGTAGAGCGCCTTCTTGTCGGCCTTGGCGCTCGCGCGCCACAGCCGCACCATATCCTCCAGCACCCGGCCGACATCGCCGATGATCGGCACCTCGGTGTGAACGTTCTTGTTGATCGACGATGGATCGATGTCGATGTGGATCTTCTTCGAATTCGGCGAGAACGCGGTCAGCCGGCCGGTGATGCGGTCGTCGAAACGCGCGCCGATGCAGATCATCACGTCGCAGTCATGCATGGCCATGTTGGCTTCATAGGTGCCGTGCATGCCGAGCATGCCCATCCAGTTCTTGCCCG
>NZ_RZRK01001341.1:0-846 GCF_003997835.1 Mesorhizobium sp. M7A.F.Ca.CA.004.12.1.1 | reverse complement strand
GTGCTGATCAGCGCGACGATGGATCTCGGCCAGGTCGTGCTGCTTGCCGCGTCGCTCAGCTTCATCGGTCTCGGCGCCACGCCGCCGACGCCCGAATGGGGGTCGATGATCTCCGATGGCGCCGTCCATTTCTACCAATGGTGGATCGCCTTCGGTCCGGGCGTCGCCATCCTCACCATCGTGCTCGGCTTCAACTTCATCGGCGACGGCTTGCGCGACATTCTCGATCCAAGGTCGGATTAAGCGATGAGCGCACAGATATCTTCAGCGCAGTCCGGCGCAGCCGACAAGGCAGGCGAGCGCGAGCCGCTGCTGTCCATACGCGGCCTGCGGGTAGGCTTCCGGCGGGCAGGCGATCAGTTCGAAGCGGTGCGCGGCATCGACCTCGAAGTCGCCAAGGGCGAAGTGGTCGGCATTGTCGGGGAATCCGGCTCGGGCAAGTCCGTCGGCATGCTCGCCGCGCTCGGCCTGACGTCGAAGAACGCGGTCGTCACCGGTTCGGTCCGCTTCAACGGCGACGAACTGGTCGGCAAATCGTCACGCGAAATGCGCAAGATCAGGGGCGCGCGCATCGCCATGATTTTTCAGGACCCGCTGTCCTCGCTAAACCCGGTGATGACCGTCGGCGCCCAGATCGCCGAGGCGGTCAGGCTGCATCAGCGCGTCACCCGCAAGCAGGCCATGGCGCGGGCGGTGGAATTGCTCAATCTGGTGGCGATCCCGCAGCCGGAGCGCCGGGTGAACCAGTATCCGCATGAATTCTCCGGCGGCATGCGCCAGCGCGCGGTCATCGCCATGGCCGTCGCCAACGATCCCGATTTGCTGATCGCCGACGAACCGACCACG
>NZ_RZRK01001340.1:0-850 GCF_003997835.1 Mesorhizobium sp. M7A.F.Ca.CA.004.12.1.1 | reverse complement strand
CAGGAAGAACCACTGCGTCAGCTCGCGCTGTTCGACCAGCGCGCCCGAGCGCCAGCCGCGCCCGTCGATGACCTGCTCGTTGGCGAGCACCGTCATGTCCTCCGGATCCCAGTTGACCTTGGAGGATTTGCGCGTCACCAGCCCCTTCTCGACAAAATCGAGGAACAGCATCTGCTGGCGGTGGTAATAGTCGACGTCACAGGTGGCGAATTCGCGCGCCCAGTCCAGCGACAGCCCCATGACCTTGAGCTGCTCGCGCATGGTGGCGATGTTCTGGTAGGTCCACTCCTTGGGATGGACCTTGTTCTGCATCGCCGCGTTTTCGGCCGGCATGCCGAAGGCGTCCCAGCCCATCGGGTGCAGCACGTTGAAACCCTTGGCCCGCTTGTAGCGCGCCACCACGTCGCCCATCGTGTAATTGCGGGTATGACCGATATGGATGCGCCCCGACGGATAGGGGAACATCTCCAGCACATAGTATTTCGGGCGCGGATCGTCATTGTGCGCTTCGAACAGCTTCTTGGCGTCCCAGGCCTTCTGCCATTTGGGCTCTGACGCGCGCGGATTGTATCGTTCGGTTGCCATGGGACGTTTTTCACTTAAAAGCATGCGCGAACTGCGGGCGACGGCTCGGCAGTTCAGGGAATGTGGTCCGGGTGTTCACCATGGTTTGGCAAACCCGTCAACCATATGGGTATCGCGTCTGACAAAAACGCCGGTCAAAACAGCAGGATTTGCATATGGGCGATGCCGTTCAGCAGTTTTTCGCGGTCAAGGCGAAGATCGACGCCGCCGAGCGCGAGGCCGGCCGCGAAGCCGGCGCCGTGACGCTGGTCGCGGTCTCCAAGAC
>NZ_RZRK01000133.1:0-10281 GCF_003997835.1 Mesorhizobium sp. M7A.F.Ca.CA.004.12.1.1 | reverse complement strand
CCACCAGATAGACCCATTTGCTGGCCAGCATCTCCAGCACGGTGTGCGAAGGACACGCCCGCCGGAACGCATCATAGCCGAAACCGCAATCATCTTCACTATCCATGAGGTGCGTATATATCAGGAAGGTACATACTGGACAAGGGGATATTACTATCCAAATGATAGTGGCACCAACCAAGCAGGAGACATCTCAATGCGTGCCGTTATCCAGAATTCCGTCGGCGGACCCGACGTCCTTGTCATCGCCGATCAGCCGGATCCCACGCCAGAGACCGGCGAAGTGCTGGTCCGCGTCAAGGCCGCAGGCATCAATCCGGTCGACGGCGCCGTCCGTGCCGGCTACTA
This sequence comes from Mesorhizobium sp. M7A.F.Ca.CA.004.12.1.1, assembly GCF_003997835.1. Lineage (NCBI taxonomy): Bacteria > Pseudomonadati > Pseudomonadota > Alphaproteobacteria > Hyphomicrobiales > Phyllobacteriaceae > Mesorhizobium > Mesorhizobium sp. M7A.F.Ca.CA.004.12.1.1. Next base: position 9,933 of record NZ_RZRK01000133.1, on the reverse strand, counting down.
CCCCTTGCTCGGCGAGCCGCCTTACATCCTGGGTTGGGATATCTCGGGAACTGTCGAAGCACTCGGCGCCGGCGTCACCGGCTTCAAGATCGGCGACGAGGTGTTCGGCATGCCGCGCTTCCCCAAGCAGGCGGCGGCCTATGCCGAGCTGGCTGCCGTGCCTGCCGATCAAATCGCACTGAAGCCGAAGAGCGCGGACCACCTCAAGGCAGGCGCCTTGCCGCTGGCCGGCCTCACCGCCTGGCAAGGGCTTGTTCGCCACGGCGGGCTGAAATCGGGGCAGCGCATATTGGTCCATGCAGGAGCCGGCGGCGTCGGTCATCTGGCGGTGCAGATCGCCAGGGCGCGCGGCGCCTACGTTGTCGCCACGGTCAGCCCGGGCAAGCTCGATTTCCTCCGCGAACTCGGCGCCGACGAGGTCATCGACTACACCAAGGGCGATTTCACCGATAAGGTTCGCGACATCGATCTGGTGCTGGATCCAATGGGCGGCGACCACGCCCAACGCTCGCTGAAGGTGCTCAGGCGTGGCGGCGTTTTGGTGTCATTGCTCGATGTCGGCGACAACACCAGGACCCAGGCCGGCGCGCGAGACATTCGGGTCGAGCGTATGTCCGTCGTTCCCGACAGGGAGGGCCTGGTGGAACTGGCTCGGTTGATCGATGCCAACAAGCTCGCCGTCCATGTGGCGAAGAGCTTCCCGCTGGACCAGGCGGGGGCCGCTCACGCCTTCCTCGCCACCAAGCCGATCGGCAAGGTTGTGCTATCGCTCTGAGCGGGAACGGTGAAAACAGAAGGGCGCGGGGTTAGCCGCGCCCTTCGTCTAAATTCGCAATGTCAGTGCCGGTATTGCTGGATGCGTGTCGTGCGCAGCCCGGCAAGGCCATATTCGTCGATCGACGCCTGCCAGGACAGGAATTCCTCGGTGGTGAGCTTGTAGCGTTGGCATGCCTCGTCCAGGCTCAAAAGCCCGCCGCGCACGGCCGCAACCACTTCCGCCTTACGCCGGATAACCCAGCGACGTGTATTGGTCGGCGGCAGATCGGCAATCGTAAGAGGGCTGCCGTCAGGCCCGATAACATATTTGACTCTCGGTCTAACCAGATCGGTCATCGTACTCTCTACAAAAAACTCAAAGACCCAATCCCCGCCACGTTACCGCCACAGCTTTAAAAATTGCCTAAGCAGACCCTAATGACTAGGTAAGGATCATGAACGCCGCGTTAGTCTTTTCGCCGGCATTTGAAACATCTGCCCGCAAACGCTGATTTGCCGGGGAAAATGCATCCCCTGGCGGAGATCGGCCGCAACCGGTGAATCGCCCTGCACGCTGGCGCGCCGGTAAAGCTTGACCTATATTCTCGACATTGGCATTGAGGCGCCGCGCAGAACGAAAGCATCATGAACAGTCTCAATCTTCCCGGACGTCCCGAAAACACCCGCATCGTCGTCGCCATGTCGGGCGGCGTCGATTCCTCTGTCGTCGCAGGCCTGCTGAAACGCGAGGGCTACGACGTCGTCGGCGTCACCTTGCAGCTCTACGACCACGGCGCGGCGACGCACCGGGCCGGCTCATGCTGCGCCGGGCAGGACATCGACGATGCCCGCCGTGTCTCCGAGACGCTCGGCATCCCCCATTATGTGCTCGACTACGAGGAACGCTTCCGCAAGGCGGTCATCGATCCCTTCGCCGAGAGCTATGTCGCCGGCGAGACGCCGATCCCGTGCGTTTCCTGCAATCAGACGGTGAAGTTCGCCGACCTCCTGGCCACCGCCAAGGAGCTCGGCGCCGACGCGCTGGCCACCGGCCACTACATCCGTTCCGGCGCCAACGGCGCCCACCGCGCGCTCTACAGGCCCGTCGACGCCGACCGTGACCAGAGTTATTTCCTGTTCGCCACCACGCAGGCACAGATCGATTATCTGCGCTTTCCCCTCGGCGGCCTGTCGAAGCCGCAGGTTCGCGCCATCGCCGAGGAGATGGGGCTGGCGGTTGCCGCCAAGCAGGATAGCCAGGACATCTGCTTCGTGCCGCAGGGCAAGTATTCCGACATCATCGCCAAGCTGAAGCCAACCGCGGCCAATCCGGGCGACATCGTCCACATCGACGGCCGCGTGCTCGGCCGCCATGAGGGCATCCTGCGCTACACGATCGGCCAGCGCCGCGGCATCGGCATCGCTTCCGGCGAGCCGCTTTACGTCGTCCACCTCGATGCCGACCGCGCTCGCGTCGTGGTTGGCCCGCGCGAGGCGCTGGAGACGCACAAGATCTATCTGCGCAATATGAACTGGCTGGGCGACGGACCGCTCACAGACGTCCCTGCAGGCGGCCTGGAGCTGTTCGCCAAGGTCCGCTCGACGCGGCCGCCGCGCCCGGCCGTGCTGCATCATCGTGCCGGTGCCACATGGGTGGAACTGGTCGACGGCGAATCCGGCATCGCGCCGGGCCAGGCCTGCGTGCTCTACTCCGATGACGGCAACGAAGCTCGCGTGTTCGGCGGCGGCTTCATCGAGCGTTCGGAGCGTGGCGCCGAGGCCGAGGCGATGCTGACCCGGCTTGCCGCCAGGCCGGCCCAGATACCTGCCGAATAAGATACCTGCCGAATAAGATTCCCGCCGAATAAATAATCCGCGCTTCAGGAATTCGACTTGGTGTGGGTGACCGTGCCGGCGGTCAGGATGCGCAGCACCCTGATCGCTTCCTCGCCGCTGGTGCGCGGCTCGGCACGCGTCTCGATGCACTGGATGAAATGCTCCAGCTCGCGTGTCAGCGGCATGCCCTGGGCAACCGCGACATAGGATGGCTCATTGGTGGTGAAGGCCCATTGGCCGCTGTCCTGCCACACTGCATGGCGGTAGACGGCAAGCTTGCGTTCCCATGGCTCGACATCGTCGAACACCGCCATCGCCTTGGTGCCGACCACGGTCAGCCGCCGCTCGCGATAGGGATTGAGACGCGAGGTGAAGAGATGGCTGCGCAGGCCGTTGGGGAAGCGCATGTGCAGATGCGCGAAGTCGCTGAGATTGTCGAGCAGGGCGGCCCCCTCGCCGCGCACCTCGATCGGCTCCGTGCCGGTGATCGCCAGGATCATCGACAGATCGTGCGGCGCCAGGTCCCACAGCGCGTCGTTCTCTGTGTGGAACTTGCCGAGGCCGAGCCGGTGCGAGTGGATGTAGCGGACTTCGCCGAGTTCGCCCTTGTCGATCAGCCCTTTCAGCGTCTCGAAGGCGGGGTGGAACCGCAGGACATGGCCGACCATGAAGACGCGGCCATTGTCCTTGGCCGCCTGCACCGCACGCTCGGCGTCGGCAACCGTCAGCGCGATCGGCTTTTCCACCAGCACGTCCTTGCCGGCCGTGACGGCACGCACGGCAAGGTCGGCATGGAATTGCGGCGGCAGCGCCATGACGATGGCGTCGATATCGTCACGCACGAACAACTGGTCCGGCTCGATCGCCAGGCAGTCCTGCTCGCTGGCGAAGCCTTCTGCGCGGGCCCGGTTGGTGTCGGAGACCGCGTACAGCGCGCCGAGCGCCTTGAGAGTGCGGATGTGGTTGCTGCCCCAGTATCCGCAACCGAGGACTGCTATGCGCGGCTTCATCTGTTTCAAACTCTAAAAACTCGTGGCCGAGACATAGCGACGTGCCCCTTCGAACTCAACCCCGGCGGCGGCAACCAAATGTCCGCATGGCAAAGCTTTTCGATAATGACGATAAGCCGGCAAGCCGGTTGCTTCGAAGCTTGACAGGCTCACCCTCCCAACCTTATATCCGCGCGACCTTGGCGAACGCCCCCGACATGCCTTTCGATTTGAGGCGGATTTCGGGCCTTTCGCCGCCCTGGCGGGGTAGCTCAGTTGGTTAGAGCACGGGAATCATAATCCTGGGGTCGGGGGTTCAAGTCCCTCTCCCGCTACCACTTCAACGCCACTATCGTACGCAATGGCCGATTGTGGCGGGCTGCCCCATGCGGTGTCCTGTGCGATAGCGGCATACCTGACCTTCGTAGGGCGAGTAGAAGCCTTCAGCGACCTACAGCATCTCGCTCAGTGACGCCAATGCGGCTAACGATGCCGTCACCGGACATTCTCGCCGTCACCCACGCGTATCGGCTTCACCCCTCGGGAGTTTCGCGCTCGCCTGCCGGGCTTCGCCTTCGATCTCGATCTTGCTCCGCGCTTGAAGATCGAAGCGTACCGTTACGGTGCGCATGCGCGCATGCAGGACTCCATCCAGCGTGCCGCGCATTTCATGTAGATAAGTCAGCGACGATTTCCCAAGCTTTTCTATAACGCTGCGAACGGTGACCAGGGTTCCCGCCGCGGTTTCATGCACGTAGTCGATCTCCATCCTTACATCCGCCCAGCCGAGGGTCGGCGTCAAACGAGGATCGGCAATCCTGCCCAGAAACTGGAAACTGGCGTCATCAAACATGGCCACATAATGACGAACGTTGAGATGGCCCATCGCGTCGCACATCCAAGGATGCACGACGCCGACATAGGTTTCGATGCCGGGCGTCAAAACCCGACCTCGTTTGCGCCCTTGAGATCCAGCAGTTGACGGGCTTCGTCGGGCGTCGCGATTTCGAGCGACAACTCGTTGAGAATGCGCTTTATCTTGGCAACCTGTTCGGCATTGCTCTTAGCGAGCGTGCCCTTGCCGACATAGAGGCTGTCTTCCAAACCGACCCGTACATTGCCGCCCATGATCGCGCCCATCGTGCAGAGATTTATCTGGTGCTTGCCCGCGGCAAGGATCGACCAGAGATAATCGTCTCCGAACAGCCGATCAGCCGTCCTGCGCATGTGCATCATGTCTTCTGGGTCGGCGCCGATTCCGCCCAGCAGCCCGAAGATCGTCTGGACGAAAAGCGGCGGCTTCAGCAGCTTGCGGTCTAGAAAGTGTGCAAGCGTGTAGAGGTGACTGACATCGTAGCACTCGAACTCGAACTTCGTGCCGTAGGCCTGGCCGACTTCGACGATGATACGCTCGATCTGCTCGAACGTGTTGGAGACGATGCCCTTCTTTGTGTCTTCCAGGTAGCCCTTCTCCCAGTCGTACTTCCAGTCGGTGTATTTCGGCGCGATTTGGTGCAGGGCGAAATTCATAGATCCCATATTGAGCGAGCAGAGTTCCGGCTTCGAAGCGTGCGCGGCTTCAAGGCGCTCTTCGAGGGTCATCTTCAGCCCGCCGCCGGTGGAAATGTTCATCACGGCGTCGGTCTGCTGCTTGATGCGCGGCAGGAAATCCATAAACAGCTTTGGATCAGGGGTAGGCTTGCCGGTCTCCGGATCGCGGGCATGCAGATGGATCACCGACGCTCCGGCTTCGGCTGCTCCGACGGCGGCGTCGACGATCTCGGACGGCGTTATCGGCAGATACGGGCTCATCGTCGGCGTGTGGATCGAACCGGTGACCGCACAGGTGATGACGACTTTCGGCGATTTCTTCATGGTTGAACTCTCCCTTGTCTGCCTTTTGTTGCTATCTCTCGAGCGCGAGGCAATCCTCACGACCACAGCCCAACCGAACCGCCTCGCCCGCATTGAGTTCGGACCGAGACGACGATGCGGCAAGCTTGACAATGAATTTCAGGCCGCCCGCCGTCACAGCGACGAGCCGGATGTGATCCCCGACATAAACGGACTGAACGACGGTTGCCGCAATCACGTTGAGGGCGGTGGAGCCATCGTGCAATAAGGACATGCGCTCGGGCCTGATCGACAGCGTCACCCTGGCGCCCGCAGGGGGCGTCGCGCCAGGGGAAATGGCGTTCAACACCAGATCGCCATCGTCGAGATGGACGGCCACGCCACCGTTTTCACCGCCGGCAAGCACGGTGCCGGACATGCGGTTGTTCTCGCCGATGAAGCTCGCCACAAAGCTGCCCGTCGGACGCTCATACAGTTCGCGTGGTGTCGAAAGCTGCTCGATGCGGCCGGCGCTGAACACCGCGATCCGGTCCGACATGGTCAGCGCCTCGGTCTGGTCGTGTGTCACATAAACGAACGTGACGCCGAGCCGGGCATGGATATCCTTGATTTCGAACTGCATCTGCTCGCGCAATTGCTTGTCGAGGGCGCCGAGCGGTTCGTCCATCAGGACAAGATTTGGTTCGAAGATCAGGGCGCGGGCAACCGCGACGCGTTGTTGCTGGCCACCCGAAAGCTGCGCCGGACGCCGGTTGCCGAATTCGGGCAACTGGACCATGTCGAGAACGTTCCTGACACGTCGCGTCACCTCGTCGCGGCCAAGTTTGCGGACCTCGAGCGGGAAAGCCAGGTTTTCGGCGACCGTCATGTGCGGGAAAAGCGCGTAGTTCTGGAACACCATGCCGATGCCGCGACGATTGGCGGGAACGTTGTCGATGCGCTGACCGTCAATGAGGATTTCGCCCTCGGTCGTATCTTCGAACCCCGCAAGCATCATCAACGCCGTCGTCTTGCCAGACCCGGAAGGCCCCAGCAGCGTCAGGAATTCGCCGCGCATGATTTCCAGGTCGAGCTGACGCACCGCCTGGACCGTCTGCCCGTAGCGCTTGCTGACGCCACGAAACTCGACATGAACCGGGCCACGCGGGGATCCGCCCATCACCGCGCCTGCGCCTTGGGATCACGGCGTGCCGAAGCCGGGCGTTTGCGCGCAGGCTGAGCCTCAGCCGCCGCGGCGGCGCGAAGAATGATGTCGGCGGCCTCGCGCAGGTCGGCCACCAGCGCCTTGCGCGCAGCCGCGCCATCGGCGCGACGCAGCGCCGCGAGCATTTCGTCATGATGGTCAAGGCCCAGGCCGTAGGTCACGTCCGAGCGGACGATGTTCAAGAACGGTCCTGCTTGCAGCCACAATTTCTCGATGATTTGCTGGATGAGAGGTGACCGCGCGGCATGGTACATCGTGAAATGGAAGCGCCTGTTCAAGCCGAGATAGCTAGCCATGACATTGCTCTCGACGCATTCGCGCATCAGCCCGTTCAGCTTCGCCAATTCATCGAGTTCTTCGGGCGTGATGGTCGTCGCGGCCCACTCGGCCGCCGTTCCTTCGACGCTGCAGCGCACACGCACCAGATCCGAAATACGCGCCACCGTGGCCTCGGGGACGATGACGCCCCGATTTGGGTGGTCGAACATTGCCTCGTCGCTGACGAGTTGCCGCAAGGCCTCGCGCACCGGCATGGCGCTGGTCCGGTACTGTTCGGCAAGCTGTCGCACGACCAGTCTTTGGCCGGGCAGGAAGTCACCGTTCATCAGTGCTTCCTTCAAGCCCGTATGGACACGAACATGAGCTGTCTTTTGCGCGGCTGAGCCGGCACTGGCATTCTTGCGATCAAGCATCAGTTTGTCCGGCGCGGCAGTATTTTGAGGTTGCTCGACAGGAAATCGTCGAATGCGCCGGCGAAGCCGTCGAGTTCGGTGTCGCCAAATGGCAGTGACAACGCCAGCATGCCGCGCGGCGTCACGTAGTACCCTCGCAACAGCATTTCGATATGCCAAAGCGCAATCACCGAAGGATCGGCATCGTCGAGCCGCGCCGGAGTGTCCACCGGCCCCCTGACGAAATGCAGGTTCATCAACGACCCACGCCCTATGACGATGCCCTCGACGCCATGCCTTTCAAGGGAGACGTTCATCGCTTCGCGCAAGCGATCGCCGCGCCCATTGATGGCGCGGCTCGCCTCTTGCGTCAGCACCTCGGTCAGACCGGTGAAGCCAGCAGCCATGCTGAGAATATTGTTGTTGAACGTCCCGCCATGCGAGAACGCACCGGGCAAAGCCGGATCGAAGCGATCGACGAGGTCGGCGCGTCCACCGAATGCGCCAAAACTGGCGCCGCCGCCGATATACTTGCCGAGCGTCACGAAATCGGGAAAGATTTCATGTGCGCCATGGAGCGCGCGGTAGTCGAGGCGCGAGGTCATCACCTCGTCGAAGATCAGCAGCGCGCCGGTCTCCTTCGTCGCCGCGCGCAGCGCTTCCAGGAACTCACGCGTCGCCGGGATGCAGCCGCCGCCGCCCATCATCGGCTCGACGATCACTGCGGCAAGCTCGTCGCCCTGTTCCTTGATGAGCGCCACGGCGCCTGCATTATCGTTGTAGTCGGCGAAGACAAAGGGGAAAGGCAAATTGAGCGGTGAGCCGCCATGCGCAAAAGTGAGTACGCCGCCATGATAGCCCTCGCGGAAGGCGAGGATCTTCGAGCGCTGCGTGATGGCGCGAGCCGCCGAAATCGCCATGATGTTCGCCTCGGTGCCCGAGTTGCAGAAGCGCACGCGCTCTATGGCCGGAAAACGGTCGACCACCGCGGCAGCCAGGCGCGCCTCATAGCGGTTGGGTGCGCCCAGCATGATGCCACCCTGTATGACGTCCACAAGGGCCGCCGAAATCGCCTTGTCGGAGTGGCCGTAGAAACCGGCACTGTATTCCGAGACCAGGTCGACATAGGTATGGCCGTCCAAATCGGTCACCCTGCAGCCTTCACCGGAAACAAACGATACGGGGAATGGCCGATACCATAGAACAGCCCTCGTATTGCCGCCCGGCAACGATGCCGCGGCCTCGTTCTGACGCGCCCGGCTGTTCGGGTTGGCGTCAGCGAAACGCTGTCGCGCCTCGTCCAGAACAGCAGCGAGACTGACATTGGCGCGCAGGTCTCTAGTGCCTTGCAGCATTCGATCAAATCTCCTCGTCTTTTCAACTTTTTTGCACCATATCGCAAATTCCTGTTGCTAATCAATCGATTTTGCGTTTGAAATTTGATCAAATCTGCAACGATAAGAAAGGGGAACTGCAATGAGGACTTATCTGCAAGCCGTATCTGCCGCCGCGATCTGCCTCGCGACCTCGACTTTGGCCGCGTCCGCGGCCGACCCCGTCACGGTGGTCGGCTGGGGGGGTACATGGGACAAGGCCTACAAGGATGGGGTCTGGGACAAGTACACCGAAAAGACGGGCGTTCCGATCGTCATGGAAGAATGGGGCGGCGAGGTCGCCAAGGTGCGTGCCCAGGTGCAGGCGGGCAACATTACCTACGACGTCGTCTCGGTCGAAGCGCCCGCCATGGAAGTCGGCTGCGCCGAAGGCCTGTTCGTCCCGCTGACGCCCGAGATCACCGGCGACGCGGCGAATTATCTCCCAGGCACCCTGCACGAATGCGGCGTCGCATCCGACACCTGGGCTACGGTCCTTGCCTACAACACGAAGGTCTACAAAGGTGACGCCGCGCCGAAGAGCTGGGCGGATTTCTGGAACGTCGAGAAATTTCCGGGAAAGCGCGGGCTTTACCAGCAGGCACAGTTCACGCTGGAAAATGCGCTGATGGCCGACGGCGTTAAGCGCGAGGACATGTACAAGGTGCTGGGCACGCCGGAAGGCGTCGACCGGGCTTTCGCCATGCTCGACAAGATCAAGGCGCACGTCGTCTGGTGGTCCACAACGACGCAGGGCATCCAGAACCTCGACAGTGGTGAAGTGGCTCTCAGCGACGCGTTCAATGCGCGCATCACCAACGAAGCCATCAACGAGAAGAAGCCCTATGCGATCGCATGGGACGCTGGCTTCTTCTATGGCACCGACTACTGGGCGGTGGTGAAGGGCGCGCCGCACCAGCAGGCCGGGCTGGATCTCCTCAAGTGGTTCTCCATCCCTGAAAACCAGGCCGGCTTCTCGAAACTCTATGCCTATGGCACCGGCCGCAAGGAAGCCGCCGACCTCATTCCCGCGGATTGGAAGGCCTACCTGCCGACGTCGCCGGAGCACCTTCAGTACGGCGCCTCCTATGACAACGACTTCTGGACCGAGCACAAGGAAGCACTGGAAGAACGCTTCAAGGCCTGGCTCGCGAAGTAACCCAGGCATGTTGGTCGGGACAAAGCCGGCTATGAAGCGGCGCCAACGGGGCGGCATGCTCGCCCTGTTGACGACCCCGCTTATTCTGTTC
>NZ_RZRK01001339.1:0-851 GCF_003997835.1 Mesorhizobium sp. M7A.F.Ca.CA.004.12.1.1 | reverse complement strand
GAGTTAGCCCGCTATCGCGCCGAAGGACTGCACCCGCCCGAAACGGATGGAACGAGCGCATTGCGGGCAGTTCGATTCCTTTCGCGCCGCCCCGTGTTGTAAAGCAGTTTGATCGGCAGTCCTCGGGAGCCCATTATAAATCAATGAATTCAAGGAGATCGACGGATTCGTCAACCTGATTTGGCTAACCGAGGCAAATAAAACACGATACCTTATTGATAAATAAGATAATGGTGGGCCCGGAGGATGTTTGGAAAATAAATCAAATCAAGCGGTTAGAGGTCGGTGGGACCGCGCAGCATTCAAATCTGTTCCAATGTTTTTCAATGTTTTTGTCCCACCACATGACGCCCGTAGGATCCAGAGCGACCTGGGTTCAGCTGCACGAACTCGGATGCCGACAAGGTCAAAGTTGCACCAAAAGCGGTTCTCCCTCAGGCCATCTCTAAATGTCGGGTTTGGGGCCGGAAGGAGACTGGCAGGTTCTGGAAAGCGAGGCCAAGAAGGCAGACTTACGCGGTAAGGCGCGCCGGGCATCCGGTGAATCACAGACATCCTGGCGTCAGATGAGATCAGGACCAAAGGCTGACGTGGCTGGGTACGGGAGACTTTGGACTTCCGTTGGCATGTGGTCTGTCGGCTAAAGATTTTGGCAAGTCATCACGAAAAAGCAGATAAGAGCCAATTCCGAATTTCAAGCGGCCCGACCAGGCGATGATATCCAGCGGCTGAGGCGTCGATTGCATTTCGGCCGCTCGACCGATGGTGACCGGCTCCCCGTCGGCTCATATGACCGATATGGAACACCATCATGCGAGGCAGCAAGCATTTTTTCCGGCGGCAGCTAGGGC
>NZ_RZRK01001338.1:0-857 GCF_003997835.1 Mesorhizobium sp. M7A.F.Ca.CA.004.12.1.1 | reverse complement strand
GGTGACGGCCTGGCGACGATCGACAACGCGGGAAAACCGCGCCAGTTCGTCGAGGTGGTGCAGGATTTGCCCGCTGCTGTTCCTGGCTGGCGTCTCTGGCTGCTCACTCCCGCCGACGCTGCTCTTTCATCGGCCGCCAACACGGCGCGCCTGACCACGCTGCTTGGGCTTCTGCTGATGGGCTTGCTTGCCTTCGTGCTTACCCGCCGCCAGCGCGCACGACGGCTGAGGCAGGAGGCGCTGGCGCGGATGAATGCCGAACTGGAGAGCCGAGTCAGCACGCGAACGGCCGAGTTGACCCGCTCCAACACCGCACTTGCCGGTGAAATCGCCGAGCGCGAGAATGCTGAAGCCAAGGTGCGCCGGCTGCGCGACGACCTCGCCCAGGCCAACCGGCTTTCCATCCTCGGCCAAATCGCCGCCGGCGTGGCGCACGAGATCAACCAGCCGGTCGCCGCTATCCGCACCTATGCCGAGAATGCGGGCCGCTTTCTCGAAACCGGCAAAACCGAACCGGCCAGCGGCAATCTGACGTCGATCGTGTCGATGACCGAGCGCATCGGCGCGATCACCGGCACCTTGCGTACTTTCGCCCGTCGACCCGGGGTTGCCGCTTCGCCGCTGCCGGTGCGCGAGGCAATTGATGGCGCGCTGTCGCTGCTGTCGGGCCGCATCCGTGATTCCGGCGTGACCATCGTCAAGCCGCGCGGCAATGCCTCGCCGGTGGTCATGGCCAGCCGCATCCGGCTGGAACAGATCCTGGTCAATCTGTTGCAGAATGCGCTGGACGCTATGAAGGACCAGCCCGATCCCCGCATAGAGATCCAACTTGCCGAGCACGACGACAGGGTGCTGAT
>NZ_RZRK01001337.1:0-864 GCF_003997835.1 Mesorhizobium sp. M7A.F.Ca.CA.004.12.1.1 | reverse complement strand
CCATCGGCGCGCACGTTCCAGACGATCTGATCATAGTCGTCTTCAAGCACCGGATCGACGGCAAGACATTTGGCGACGATGTGATCAGCCTGCCCTTGCACGTCGCCCAAGACGAATGGGCGCTCGGCCACACATTGCTCGGCGGTCGCGAAAATGCTGACGGGCACCTGGAGTTCACGGCAGTCGGCCATCGTGTTCGAGCAACCGATGACCAGCAGCAATGCAGCGATATGTTCCATGGCGGGAAAGTCCTCTCGCCATAGTAACGGTCTACATCAGCCAAAGTTCCTGGCGCGCTGGCAGGGAAATAAGACGGCGACAATTGATTCTGTCGCCGGCCGAAACGAGCTGGCCTCAATAGACCAGCTGGTACAGGGCGACCACCACGATCACCGCCACCAAGGCCAACGCAACAAGGCGCAAGGCTCCGTTGGGGACAGGGGCCAGCGGTGGCGCGGATGACTCGGAGTCCTCAAACTCGCCCATGGAAATCCGGGCGGCCTGCTCCAGTCTGTTCATATCGGCAACCGTCAAGGCATTCCCTCCCGCACCATGCTGCAAATCCTGCTGCGGAAATGTTCGGTGATGCAACAGGTTCCAGCGGTATCTGGGAAAAACAGCATCTGCTTTTATGGTGAACAGCTGGTTAAGAAAGCTCGGGTCGCTCAATCCGTCTCGAAATTGCCGTGTGGAACGACAAGGCGGTACTCGAGACGGCCAGCCGCGATTTCGAGCGTCGCCGTTCCGTTCAGTGACGCCGGCACGACCCGTTCGAGTGCGACGCTGCCGAAGCGCTTCTCGCTACGCCTGACATCACTGGCTCCGATTGCCTCGGCCCATGTCAGCGACAGGGAGGTTCCCGTG
>NZ_RZRK01001336.1:0-869 GCF_003997835.1 Mesorhizobium sp. M7A.F.Ca.CA.004.12.1.1 | reverse complement strand
CGCCCTTGTCGCCGAGCGTCACAACCGAGCGCGGCAGCAGCACCGCGTCGGTCGGCTGTGCGTTGAGCGCGATTTCCGCCGTCATGCCGGCCGGCACGGAGCCGTCGGCATTGGGGACGGCAACCTCGACGCGGAAGGTGCGGGTCGCCGACGAGGCGTCGCGGCTGATGTAGCGCACGGTGCCTTGGACGGTCTGGCCGCTGACCAGCCGTATGGTGGCCTTGTCGCCGAGCTTGAGGTAGCCGAGATCGCGCTCGCTGACTTCGCCGCGAGCAATCACCGGATCGAGCTTGAGGATGGTCGCCACCTCGCCGCCTTGCATGATGGAGCTGCCAAGTTCCACCGGCACCCGGTCGATAACGCCGTCGAAAGGCGCCTTCACCTCGTTGCGGTCGAGTTCGGCCTGTGCCGTTTCCAGTTGCGACTGCGCCGAGGTCAGGTTCGAGCGCGCGGTGTCGAGCTGCAGCTTCGGCAGATTGCCTGATTTCATCAGCCGCAAGGCTGCGTCCAGCTCGGCCTGACGCTGCACCACCAATTGCTTGGCGTTGTCGACCATCGAGATCTTTTCTTCCGCCGCAAGCATCAGCACCAGATCCCCCGTCTTGACGTGATCGCCTTGCTTGACAGGCAGCTTGTCGATGACACCGGCGACGCGCGTCGCCAGCACCGCCCGCTTGTCGGCTTCGGTCAGCCCGGAAATGCGGATGGCGCGTGCATAGGTCTTGCGTGGCGGCGTCACCACAGCGACCGTGCGCAGCGGTGCCTTCGGCTCGGCTTCCGCCTGCTTCGGCTTCGCCGCATCGGGCGCCTTGGCCTGTTCGGCTTCGGCTGCCTTGGCTTTGTTGGCGGCTACGCTGCCGACTGACGAA
>NZ_RZRK01001335.1:0-879 GCF_003997835.1 Mesorhizobium sp. M7A.F.Ca.CA.004.12.1.1 | reverse complement strand
ACGTCATCCCGCACATCGACGTGTTCCTCGACGACGGCTCCACCAAGGAAGAGTGGAAGATGGTCGCCGAGACCAAGAAGATGCTCGACCCCAAGATCAAGCTGACGGCGACCTGCGTGCGCGTGCCGGTGTTCATCGGCCATTCGGAAGCGGTCAACATCGAGTTCGAAAAGCCGATCACCGCCGACGAGGCGCGGGATATCCTGCGTGAAGCCCCAGGCTGCCAGGTCTTGGACAAGCGCGAGGACGGCGGCTACATCACGCCGCTGGAATCGGCCGGCGAGGACGCCACCTTCATCTCGCGCATCCGCGAGGATTCGACCATCGACAATGGCCTGTCGATGTGGATCGTCTCCGACAATCTGCGCAAGGGCGCCGCACTCAACGCGGTGCAGATCGCCGAGTTGCTGGTCGAGCGCGGCCTGATCCAGCCGAAGAAGAAGGCGGCTTAGTTTTCGCTCACGGGCCGTATCGCCGCTGCCGCGGCGGGCCCTCCGCGGGGGCGCCGAACGATCGGCGGCCCGCAGTCGCGTGCTCGGCCTTTGGCCGTTAGCTCCCTTCTCCCCGTTCACGGGGAGAAGGTCCCGGCAGGGGGATGAGGGGCAGCACCAGCCTCAGCTTCGATTCTCAGCCGCCAACCCAACCAGCAGCTCCAGCGCTTCCTCCGCCCGGTCGGCGGGGACGAACAGATGGTCGTGGTAGAAGGCCGAAACCGGGTTCACGCCCATGCCGGCGGCGGCGAGGCGCGTGGTGATGGCGGCGAGGAAGCCGACGGCCTCCAGCGACGAATGGATGTTCAGCGTGACCATCCGGCAGCGGAATGACGCGGTCAGTGCCGCAGCGATGGCCTTCTCCTCGGTTACGATCAGCGTCACGCCC
>NZ_RZRK01001334.1:0-885 GCF_003997835.1 Mesorhizobium sp. M7A.F.Ca.CA.004.12.1.1 | reverse complement strand
CCGCCGCGACCGGGCAGGCCTCGCGCATCCTAATCGCCGGTGCGGCGGCAGGCGAGGTTTCGGCAGACGACAAGGCCTATCTGTCGCAACTCGTCGCCGCTCGCACCGGTCTTTCGGAAGCAGATGCCAAGGCGCGGGTGGATGCGATCATCGCCAGGGCTCAGGACGCCAAGGTCAAGGCGCAGGAGGCTGCCGACACCGCCAGGAAGGCTGGCGCTACCTTTGCGCTCCTTGGTGCGCTGTCGCTGGCCATCGGCGCCTTCATCGCCAGTGCTGCCGCGGCCCTTGGGGGCAGGCAGCGCGACGATGAGGAAGCGGTTTTTCTCACCAGCCGCTGAAGCGGCTCAGCATTGAAAAGCAAAAGCCCGGCCTTGCGCCGGGCTTTTGTGTTTGGGTCAGTCGCGCCGTGGCGAAATCAGTGATCCATGGCCTTGACGATTTCCTCGGTCATCTTCTTGGCGTCGCCGAGCAGCATCATGGTGCCGTCCTTGTAGAACAGCGTGTTGTCGATGCCGGCATAGCCGGAGCCGAGCGAGCGCTTGACGAACAGGCAGGTGCGGGCCTTGTCGACATCGAGGATCGGCATGCCGTAGATCGGCGACGACTTGTCGTCGCGCGCGGACGGGTTGGTGACGTCGTTTGCGCCGATGACATAGGCAACGTCGGCCTGCGCGAATTCGGAGTTGATGTCCTCGAGTTCGAACACTTCGTCGTAGGGCACATTGGCTTCGGCGAGCAGCACGTTCATGTGGCCGGGCATGCGGCCGGCGACCGGGTGGATGGCATATTTGACGTCGACGCCATTGGCCTTGAGCTTGTCGGCCATTTCGCGCAGCGCATGCTGCGCCTGGGCAACCGCCATGCCGTAGCCCGGCACGATGATGA
>NZ_RZRK01001333.1:0-885 GCF_003997835.1 Mesorhizobium sp. M7A.F.Ca.CA.004.12.1.1 | reverse complement strand
ATCGGGATGCGGGAAGAGCGTCACTGCCCTCTCCATTCTTCGCCTGCTGCCGAAGCTGAGCGCGAAGACTGTCGGCGGTGAAGTCCGCTTCCACGGACGCGACCTCCTCGACCTGTCCGATCGTGAGATGCGAAAAATTCGCGGCGACCAAATCGCCATGATTTTCCAAGAACCGATGACCAGTCTGAACCCGGTTTATACGGTCGGCCGCCAGATCGCAGAGGCGGTGCAGATCCACACGAAAGCCTCCCGCTCGGTGGGCATGGCAAAGGCCGAAGAGATGCTCCGTCTCGTCCGCATCGCGGACCCCGAGCGTCGCGTCAACAACTATCCGCATGAGATGTCGGGAGGCATGCGCCAGCGCGCCATGATCGCCATGGCTCTTGCCTGCTCACCGGACCTGTTGATTGCCGACGAGCCGACTACGGCCCTCGACGTCACAATCCAGGCACAGATTCTGCGACTCATCGTCGACCTGAAAGAGCGCACAGGAACGGCAGTGATGTTCATCACGCATGATCTGGGCGTTGTCGCCGAGACGTGCCAGCGGGTGATCGTAATGTATGCTGGGCGGATCGTGGAACAAGCGAACGTGATAGATTTGTTCTCGCGTCCGGCGCACCCGTACACCCAGGGCCTCATGCGATCGGTGCCTGACCGGCGGCGCGGCCGACAAAGTCGCCTTCCGGAAATTCCCGGGATTGTGCCAAGCCTTCGCGACCCCATTGTGGGCTGCAGCTTTGCGCCACGCTGCTCGTTTGCGATCGACATTTGCCGCGAGAAAACACCCATTCTGAGTGATGTCAGGCCAGGCCACGCCGCCGCTTGCTGGCGCGCCGAAGAGGTGATGGGAGCATGAGTGGTCCTTTGCTGACAGTCGAGAAC
>NZ_RZRK01001332.1:0-886 GCF_003997835.1 Mesorhizobium sp. M7A.F.Ca.CA.004.12.1.1 | reverse complement strand
CGTCCGAGCCGGGCAGGATCGAGAAGCCGGTGACGTCGCCGACGACGGAAGAGTCGTTGGTCTTGACGTTGGAGCCGACGTCGCCCCACCAAGTGACCATCGAGCCGGTGCCGGCCAGGAACTGCTGGAAGGCGGTCGTGTTCGGATCGGCATTGATCTGGTCGGCGGGTTCGGACGGCAGCGCGTCGATGACGTCCTGGATGGCGCGCACCCAGGCCGGATTGTTGACGCGCGGCTTCATCGTGTCGGCGTCGAAGAGCCAGGCCTTGTCGTCGGGGTGCTTGGCATAAGCGGTGGCGCGACTGCCGAGGAAATAGAAGCCGAAGCCGCCCCAGGGCTTTGGCGCGTCGAGATAGCCATAGACGTCCTGGTCCTTGAGCTTCTTGCCCTTGAGGAACTTGGTCACCGCCTGAACCTGCTGCCAGGTCTTCGGTACGCCCCATTCACCTTCGCCGCCGCCGTCCTTCCAGGCCTTGGCGAGGTCGGCATCGGCGAACACGTCGGTGCGGTAGTTGAAGTTGTGCGCGTCGCCGTCGACGGTCACGCGGTATTGCTTGCCGTCCCAGGTGCCGACCGGCGGCTTCAGATAGCTGACCAGATCGTCGAAATCGATCTGGGTCTTGACCCAGTCGGGCATTTCCGACGTCAGGCCCTTGCCGCAGACATCGCCTTCGAACGGCGCGCCCATTTCGATAATGTCGAAATCGACGGTGCCGGTCGCGATCGACTGCTGCAGGCGGGCATTGTAATCGGCCTGCGCCAGGTCGATCCAGTTGATCTTGGCGCCGGTATAGGTCTCCCACGGCTTCAGGAAGCCGCGGAACAGCACATTGTGCAGGTTCTGGTTGTTGAGACCCATGAAGGTCAGCTCGACGCCGGCGAATTC
>NZ_RZRK01001331.1:0-901 GCF_003997835.1 Mesorhizobium sp. M7A.F.Ca.CA.004.12.1.1 | reverse complement strand
GTTGCGGGTGACACCGGTGACGATGCCGTCGGCGTCGCCCAGCGCCACCATGCAGGCGGCAAAGTGGTTGCGGTCGTTGTTGATCAGCCGCTGGCAGTCGCGGAACAGGAAGCCTTTGCGCTGCATGCGCTCGTAGAGATAGTCGGTGTAGATGCCGTTGCGGCGCGACAGCCTTGCATTGATGATCTCGATGCCTTGCTTGTTGAGGTCGATGCCGGCGTGCTTGGCGTTCTCCTTGATGACGTCGTCGCGTCCGAGCAGGATGGCGGTGCCGAGCCGCTGGTTCACATAGGAGACGGCGGCGCGCATGACCTGCTCCTCCTCGCCCTCGGCGAAAACGATGCGCTTGGGCTGGCGGCGCACGCGGTCGTAGATGCGCTGCAGGGTCGAGGCGATCGGGTCGCGGCGGGCCGACAGCTCCTGCGCGTAACGGTCGAGATCGAGGATCGGCTTGCGGGCGACGCCTGAGTCCATCGCCGCCTTGGCGACCGCGATCGGGATGGCCGAGATCAGGCGCGGGTCGAACGGCACCGGGATGATGTAGTTGGGGCCGAATTTCGGCCGGTTGCCCTGATAAGCGGCGGCGACATCGTCGGGCACATCCTGGCGCGCCAATGCCGCCAGCGCCTGCGCGGCGGCGATCTTCATGTCGTCATTGATGGTGGTTGCCCTGACATCAAGCGCGCCGCGGAAGATGTAGGGAAAGCCGAGCACGTTGTTGACCTGGTTGGGATAATCAGAACGCCCGGTGGCCATGATGGCGTCGGTGCGGATCTCGGCGACCTCCTCCGGCGTGATTTCCGGGTCGGGATTGTCCATGGCGAAGATGATCGGGTTCTTGGCCATCGACTGCACCATGGCAGTGGTCAGCGCGCCCTTGGCGTAGAGGCCGCGGAAGACG
>NZ_RZRK01001330.1:0-901 GCF_003997835.1 Mesorhizobium sp. M7A.F.Ca.CA.004.12.1.1 | reverse complement strand
CGGCAAGACCGGCAGCAGCGGCCGCTCGACCGGCCCGCATCTGCACTACGAAGTGCGCCACAATGGCGAAGCGATCGATCCCTTGCGCTTCCTCACGGTCGGCAAGAAGGTCGCCCAGTATCTGTAAGCGATGCTGGGCTCCTGCCCCATGCGCCGATGACCATCATGATGGCTGACTAAGGCGCTCCCGTCGACAGAAACGCCGTCACTGCCGCAACCAGGGTGGCCGCGCCGACCTTCAACGCGGCCTCGTCGACACGAAACCGGCGTGGTGGAGCGGAAACACCGATCCGACCGCTTCGTTGCGGATGCCGAGCCGGAAGTAGACCGACGGGCGTTTCTCGCTGTAGTAGCCAAAATCGTCAGCGATGGTCCATCCGGGCGTGTTGAGGACGTTGTCGGCGCCGATGCAGGCCTTGGCGCTGGCGGCAATCAGCTCAGTCATCTCGACATCGTTGACGACACCCGGTTCGCCCTTGTGGATGTCGACCTCGACACGCGCCCCGTGGCTCGTCGCCGTACCCTCGGCTATCGTACGAACACGGCGCCAGGCCCGCTCGCGTGTGGCGTCGCTGCCGCTGCGGATGGTGCCTTTCAACGTGACCTTGCCGGCGGTGACATTATAGGCGTTGCCGCCATTGATGGCCGTCACGGAAATCACCAGCGGATCGTATGGGTCGATCTCGCGCGAAACGATCTTCTGCAATTCGCTCACCAGGGAGCAAGCCACGGCCAACGCATCGACACCTTCATGCGGTTTTGCCGCGTGCGCGGCCGAGCCGATGACGGCCACATCGAACGTGTCGCAGGCCAGAGTGTAGGGACCAGAGCCGACGGCAACCTTGCCGGACGGCGTGTAGGGATCGACGTGGACGCAGATGGCGGCATCGATGTCGTCGAG
>NZ_RZRK01000132.1:0-10283 GCF_003997835.1 Mesorhizobium sp. M7A.F.Ca.CA.004.12.1.1 | reverse complement strand
GGCCGAGATGATGTCGCTTGATGGTTTTTCGCAGGGCACGCAGGACTATCCCGACCGTTCGACCACGTTGATCCTGCAAGTCGGCGATCTCGTCTCCGGCACGCCGCTGTTGCTCGAAGGTCCCGGCATCGAAACCAGCGCCACGATCGCGCCGGCACAGATGCCGCGCCATTTCGTCGAGCAGTGGAAACAGAACATCAAGCGCTTTCCGCGTGGCGTCGACATCATCCTCGTCACATCAGGCGGCATTGCCTGCCTGCCGCGCACGACGCGCATCAAGACGATGGAGGCGTAAGATGTATGTCGCGGTAAAAGGTGGCGAAGCCGCAATCGCCAACGCCCACAGCCTGCTTGCCGACCGCCGGCGCGGCGACCGTTCGGTGCCGGCGCTTCGCCTCGACCAGATCGTCGAGCAGCTGGCGCTCGGCGTCGACCGGGTGATGAGCGAAGGCTCGCTCTACGATCGGGAGCTGGCCGCGCTCGCCATCGTCCAGGCGCGCGGCGACATGATCGAGGCGATCTTCCTGGTGCGCGCCTATCGCACCACGCTGCCACGCTTCGGCTACTCCAAGCCGATCGACACCGCCACCATGCTGGTCGAGCGGCGCGTGTCGGCGACCTACAAGGATCTGCCCGGCGGCCAATTGCTCGGGCCCACCTTCGACTACACGCACAGACTGCTCGATCCCGAGCTTGCCGCGGGGGCCGAGGTCGCCGAGCCCTTGCTGCGCGAGACGGAAGCGCAAGCCATGCCGCGCGTTTCGGCCATCCTCGCCCGCGAAGGCTTGATCGAACCGGATGGCGACATGCCGCAGGACCATGTCCCCGGCGACATCACCCGCGAGCCGCTGGAATTCCCAATGGCGCGCGACATCCGCCTGCAGGCGCTGTCGCGCGGCGACGAGGGCTTTTTGCTGGCGCTCGGCTATTCCACCCAGCGCGGCTATGCCCGCAACCATCCCTTCGTCGGCGAGATCCGCATCGGCGAGGTCGAGCTCGAGTTCGACGTTCCCGAACTGCCCTTCGCTGTCCCGCTCGGCACTGTCCGCATCACCGAATGCCAGATGGTCAACCAGTTCAAAGGCTCGGCCAAGGCGCCGCCGCAGTTCACCCGCGGCTACGGCCTGGTCTTCGGCCAGAGCGAGCGCAAGGCGATGGCGATGGCGCTCTGCGACCGGGCGCTGCGCGCGAAGGAGCTCGGCGAGGATGTCGTCGCCGCGGCCCAGGACGAGGAGTTCGTCATCTCACACTCCGACAATGTCCAGGCGACCGGCTTCGTCGAGCATCTGAAGCTGCCGCACTATGTCGATTTCCAGGCCGAACTCGACCTCGTGCGCCGCATGCGCGCCGAACACGACGCCCACCAAAACCCCGTGAAGGTCGAAGAGAAGCGGGAGGCCGCGGAATGATCGAAGGGCTTTCCCACATGACCTTCATCGTCCGCGATCTCGAGCGGATGACCAAGATCCTCGAGGGCGTATTCGACGCACGCGAAATCTATGCCAGCGATGCCGAGCAGTTCTCGGTGTCGCGCGAAAAATTCTTCCTGATCGGCGACATCTGGGTCGCCATCATGGAGGGCGAGCCCTTGCCGGAGCGCAGCTACAACCACATCGCCTTCAAGATCGATGACGCCGATTTCGACCACTATGCCGAGTGCATCGGCAAGCTCGGCCTCGACATGCGCCCGCCGCGCCCGCGCGTCGAGGGCGAGGGCCGCTCGATCTATTTCTACGACGACGACAACCACATGTTCGAACTGCACACGGGCACGCTCAATGAGCGGCTGGCGCGCTACGCCAAGGGATTTGAGGTCGCATCATGACCGACATCGCCACCTACAACTTCGCCTATCTCGACGAACAGACCAAAAGGATGATCCGCCGCGCGATCCTCAAGGGCATCGCCATCCCGGGATATCAGGTGCCGTTCGCCTCGCGCGAAATGCCGATGCCCTATGGCTGGGGCACTGGCGGCGTCCAGGTCACCGCTTCGATCATCGGCCCAGACGATGTGCTCAAGGTGATCGACCAGGGCGCCGACGACACCACCAACGCGGTCTCGATCCGCGCCTTCTTCAAGAAGGTCGCCAACGTCGCGGTGACGACCGACACCGCCAGCGCCACCATCATCCAGACCCGTCACCGCATTCCCGAGCATCCGCTGACGGCGGGCCAGGTGCTGGTCTACCAGGTGCCGATCCCGGAACCCTTGCGCTTCCTCGAGCCACGCGAGACCGAAACGCGGAAAATGCATGCGCTGGAAGAATACGGCCTCATGCATGTGAAACTTTACGAGGACATCGCCAAACACGGCCGCATCGCCACCACCTATGCCTATCCGGTCAAGGTCGAGGGCCGCTATGTGATGGACCCGTCGCCGACGCCGAAATTCGACAATCCCAAGATGCACCGCTCGCCGGCGCTGCAGCTGTTCGGCGCCGGGCGCGAAAAGCGCATCTATGCGGTGCCGCCCTTCACCGAAGTGGTCAGCCTCGACTTCGAGGATCATCCGTTCGAGGTGCAGACCTTCGACCAGCCCTGCGCGCTGTGCGCGGCCGAGAATGTCTATCTCGACGAGGTCATCCTCGACGACCATGGAGGCCACATGTTCGTCTGCTCCGACACGGATCATTGCGAGAAGCGGCGGGCGGACGGCCATCACGGCCACCTTGCTTCAGAGAACCATCTTGCCTCGGAAAAAATGGAGCCGGCGCAATGACCGACGAACCGCTGCTGCGCGTCTCGGCGCTCTCCAAATTCTACGGCTCGCGCGTCGGCTGCGACAACGTCTCCTTCGACCTGTGGCCGGGCGAAGTCCTGGCTGTGGTCGGCGAGTCCGGCTCCGGCAAGACGACATTGCTCAACTGCCTGTCGACGCGGCTGCTGCCCTCCTCCGGCAGCGCCAGCTACCGCATGCGCGACGGCCAGTTCCGCGAGCTCTACCGCATGAGTGAGGCCGAGCGCCGCTTCCTGATGCGCACCGACTGGGGGTTTGTCCACCAGAACCCGGCCGACGGCCTGCGCATGACGGTGTCGGCCGGCGCCAATGTCGGCGAGCGGCTGATGGCGGTCGGCGACCGCCACTACGGCAAGATCCGCGCCACCGCCGTCGACTGGCTATCGCGCGTCGAGATCGACGAGGACCGCATCGACGACGAGCCCCGCGCCTTTTCCGGCGGCATGCGCCAGCGCCTGCAGATTGCCCGCAACCTCGTCACCGGCCCGCGTCTGGTGTTCATGGACGAGCCAACCGGCGGCCTCGACGTCTCGGTCCAGGCGCGCCTGCTCGACCTGCTGCGCGGTCTGGTCACCGATCTTGGTCTGGCGGCCATCGTCGTCACCCATGACCTTGCCGTGGCGCGGCTTTTGTCGCAGCGCATGATGGTGATGAAGGACGGCCGCGTCGTCGAAAGCGGTCTCACCGACCGCGTGCTCGACGACCCGCGCGCGCCTTACACGCAATTGCTTGTTTCCTCGATTCTGCAGGTTTGACGATGACGCAAACGACTGACGATTGGAGAACCTTCTGATGGCAACCCCGCTCGTTGTTTCCGGCGTTGCCAAGAGCTTCACCATGCATCTGCGTGACGGCATCAAACTGCCTGTTGTCGCCGGTGTCTCGTTCTCGATCAGGGCCGGCGAATGCACCGTGCTCGGCGGCCCGTCCGGTGCCGGCAAGAGCTCGATCCTGAAGATGCTCTACGGCAACTACGCCGTCGACGAAGGCCAGATCATCGTCACGCATGATGACGGGCTGATCGACCTGGCCACCGCCAGCCCTCGCACCGTGCTTGCGGTGCGCCGGCAAACGATCGGCTATGTCAGCCAGTTCCTGCGCACCGTGCCGCGCGTTTCGGCGCTCGATGTCGTCGCCGAACCGCTGGTCGAGCGCGGCGAGGATCGCGAGATTGCCCGCGGCAAGGCGCGCGCCTTGCTGGCACAGCTCAACCTGCCGGAGAAACTCTGGGCTTTGCCGCCTGCGACCTTTTCCGGCGGCGAGCAGCAGCGCGTTAACATCGCGCGCGGCTTCATCACCGAGCATCCGATCCTGCTGCTCGACGAACCGACCGCTTCGCTCGACGCCAGGAACCGCGACGTCGTGATCGAACTCATCGCCGCCAAGAAGGCGGCTGATGTCGCCCTGCTCGGCATCTTCCATGACCACGACGTGCGCGAGGCGGTTGCCGACCGCATCATCGACGTCACCGCGTTCGCGTCCGGAAAAATCGCCGCATGACCAGGAAATTGTCCGAGACGCCGCTGGTCCACCCGACGGCGGATGTACAGAATTCGACGCTCGGCCGCTGGACCGAGATCGCCGACCGCAGCCGGGTCTCGGAAAGCGAACTCGGCGACTATTCCTACATGATGCAGGACTGCTCCGTCTGGTGCGCGACGATCGGCAAGTTCGCCAACATCGCGGCCAGCGTTCGCATCAACGCCACCAACCACCCGACCTGGCGGCCGACGCTGCATCACTTCACCTATCGCGCCTCGGACTACTGGGACGATGCCGAGCACGAGACAGAATTCTTCGCCCAGCGCCGCGCCAAACGCGTCACCATCGGCCACGACACCTGGCTCGGTCACGGCTCGACTATCCTGCCCGGCGTCACCGTCGGCGATGGCGCCGCGGTCGGCGCGGGTGCGGTGGTCTCGAAAGATGTCGCGCCCTATACCATTGTCGGCGGCGTGCCGGCCAAACCGATCCGCGAGCGCTTCGATCGCCGCACGGCCGAACGCTACCAGGCGCTCGCCTGGTGAGACTGGGACCATGCAAGGCTGCGCGCCGCGTTGGATGATTTCCGGGAGCTTGAGGCCGAGACGTTCCTAGAGAAATATGGTGGATAGCGACGTCCAGGAATGGCGGTCACTGACGCGGGGCAGCGGGGCATTATCACAAACCGCCCCGGCCCCTACTATCCGCATGACATGCCTCTCGACACCAGCATCGGCGCCATGACGGCCCTTGTCTGGAACGCTTGATGGCACCAGCTCGCCAGGCCCGCGTTCCAAATCACCTTCGACTGCTGACCCAGGGTCGACACTAGACTCCAGCCTGTGGAGCGTAACAAAACTGACATCACCGCGACACGGCAGGTTCATGTGGCTGCGCTAGGCGAGAGCCTGACGATCAATGGTCCGGACCTGGAACCTGCCCCCATGCCAGCAAATTCCGCCACGCTCGAAATCCGCGGTGTCACCCGACGATTTGGCAAGAACACTGCCGTCAGCGACATCAACATCGCGATCCCGCAGGGTCAGATGGTTGGCGTCATCGGCCGTTCGGGCGCCGGCAAATCGACCCTTCTTCGCATGATCAACCGTCTCATCGATCCCAGCCAGGGGTCGATTTTTTTTGACGGCGCCGAGGTCTCCCAGCTGCGCGGTTCGCCACTACGGCGCTGGCAGCGCGATTGCGCCATGATCTTCCAGCAGTTCAACCTGGTGCCGCGCCTCGACGTGCTGACCAATGTGCTTCTCGGCCGGCTGAATCACCGCTCCACCATGTCGAACCTGCTCGGCATCTTCTCCCGCGAGGAACGAGCCGAGGCGATAGCAGCGCTGGAGCGTCTCGATATCGCCCGCACCGCGCTGCAGGCCGCCGGCACCTTGTCGGGTGGCCAGCAGCAGCGCGTCGCCATTGCCCGCGCGTTGATGCAGCAGCCGAAGGTGATCCTCGCCGACGAGCCGATCGCGTCACTCGATCCGCTCAACGCCAAGGTGGTTATGGATTCGCTGCAGGATATCAATTTGCGCGAAGGCATCACCGTGATCACCAACCTGCACACGCTGGACACGGCCCGCACCTATTGCAACCGTATCATCGGCATGGCTGCCGGCAAGGTCGTCTTCGACGGCCCGCCGGAAGAGCTCAACCGCGAGGCCGTGCGCATGGTCTACGGCGCCGACAGCAGCGGCGGCGAAATCTCCGAGGCCATCACCTCGACCAGTGTCATCATCAAGCAAAAAATCGCCGCATCCGCCGGACCGCTTGAGCCAGCCTTTCCTGGTTACTGAGCGACCTGGATCGCCAGCCCGCGTCAAGGGCATCATATCCCAACGCAGCCGGCGCGATGCCGGGACCAACAGGAGAGAGACGAGATGTTTAGAAAGATACTTTTCGGTGCCGTTTCCGTCATGGCCATGGCGATGGGCTCGGTCCAGGCACAGGATCTGAAGGAATTCCGCGTCGGCATTCTGGGCGGCGAGAACGAAGCCGACCGTCTGCGCAACTACCAGTGCTTCGCCGACCACATCAAGCAAGTTCTCGGCGTCGAGAAAGTTTCGCTGTTCCCGGCCGCCGACTACGACGGCGTCATCCAGGGTCTGCTCGGCGGCACGCTCGACTATGCCGAACTCGGCGCTTCCGCCTACGCCAAGGTCTACCTCGAGAACAAGGACGCGGTTCAGCCGATCCTGACGACGGTCCAGACCGACGGTTCGACCGGCTACCATTCGGTTATGGTCGCCCGTGCGGATTCCGGCATCAAGACACTCGCTGACATGAAGGGCAAGAAACTCGGTTTCGCCGATCCCGATTCGACTTCCGGCTACCTGGTCCCGGTCACCTCGCTGCCCAAAGACATCGGCATGGATGTGAAGAGCTATTTCGCGTCGACCGGTTTCGGCGGCGGCCATGAACAGCTTGTCCTTGAAGTTCTGAAGGGCACCTTCGATGCCGGCACCACCTGGGCCTCCGGCGTCGGCGACTTCAAGGATGGCTACAGCTCCGGCAATCTGCGCAAGATGGTCGACAAGGGTGTCCTCAAGATGGACGACCTCGTAGAGTTGTGGCAGTCCCCCTTGATCCCGAACGGCCCGCTGGTCATACGCACCTCGCTCGACGCCGACACCAAGCAGAAGATCACCGATTTCCTGACCAAGCTTCCGCAGACCGACCCGGCCTGTTTCGCGGCGGTGCAAGGCGGCGACTTCAAGAGCTATTCGCCGGTCACCCCGGAATTCTATCAGGCGATCATCGACGCTCGTAAGGCGAAGATCGGCTCGTAAGCCAAAAGGCACGACGCCGCCGGGGCCAAAGTGCCGCCGGCGGCGTTGCCGCGTCACGGGCTGGGGAACCATCGATGAGTGCGACCGAAATTTACCGCGCGCCTGCGCTCTCCACGGAAGGAGCGTTAGCCGAGCGGCACTGGCGCGACCTCGCCGCTCGCCGGCGCCTCTACACGATCGGAGGCCTGGTTTTCCTGTTGCTTGCGCTCTCGGGCTCGCTCTGGTTCGCCAATGAGACCAACGCCGGAAAGTTCTTCGACCGCCTTCCCCACATCGCCGACTTTTTCGTCGAATTGAAGCCGCGCGACTGGTTCGACCCGGTGCGCGCGCTGTTCGACCTGCCGTCGCCCTATGACGATGGCAGCCTCAAATTCGACTATCCCGAAGGCCGGGTCTACCTGACCCAAGGCATCTACATTCCGGAGTATTTCTACCGGATGATCGAGACCCTGAACATTGCGCTGTTTTCGACCCTGGTCGGCTCCACCTTCGGTTTCCTGCTCTGCTTCCTGGCTGCAAGCAACGTGACGGCCAGCCGCTGGCTCCGCTTCACCACGCGCCGCTTCCTCGAAATTGTCCGCGCCTTTCCGGAAATCGTCATTGCCGGCTTTTTTCTGGCGATTTTCTCGCTTGGGCCCATTCCAGCGATCCTCGCGGTCAGCATCCACACCGTCGGCGCGCTCGGAAAAATGTTCTACGAAGTGGTCGAGAACGCCGACATGAAGCCTGACGAAGGCTTGCGGGCCGTTGGCGCCAACTGGGTCGAACGGGTGTGGTTCGGCATGGTGCCTCAGGTTCTGCCCAACTTCATGAGCTATTTCCTGCTCCGCTTCGAGATCAATGTGCGCGCTTCGACCATTCTCGGTGCCGTCGGCGCCGGCGGCATCGGCGAATCCCTGCGTCTTTCGATCAGCCGGGGCCATGAGGCCAAGACCATAGCCATCGTGTTTCTGCTGTTCTGCACGATTGTCGCCGTTGACCAGTTTTCGGCATGGCTGAGACAACGTCTCGTCGGCAGGCAGGCGTTCGCATACGGGCGCGGAGAGTAACGCAATGAACGCCGACGCCATCAACGACATCGCCGCTCGCTATCCCGATGCGTTTCAGCGGCCTTTATGGAAGCGCTATGCCGCCCCGTTCGGCATCCTTCTATGCATCCTCTACACCTTTTACTGCTCGTGGTTCTTCTCGATCGGCATCGTTCTCGGAAAGGCGAACTGGAACCTGGCCGGCGCTTATCTCGCCGACTGGGTGTCTTACGAAATCCGCCCGGACATCGAATTCAAGGACGGCTATCTGACCATCGACTACTCTCGTTTCTCCAAACTGGGATCCAATCCAAATCCCGACTGGGTTATCAAGCAGATTGCCGAGGTCGAGCGGCGGGTCGACGCCGCACCGGCACCGGCGACCGCGACCGACAAGTCGTCGCAGGGTTCGTTCATGGCGGCTGGCGCGCCAACGGCCGAGAATCCGGCCCCCTCGCCAGACAAACCAGTTCCGGCCGCGCCCAAAACGGTGCGCGAAAAGGCCGTGGTGGCGGCGACCGTCGTCCTTGGCAGCGGCCAGATCGCCATTGCGCCAAATCTTGTCACGGTGACGCGCGGCGCCGAAAGCGTCGTCTTCGACATTGCCAAGGACAGGTCTGTCACGCCGCGCACACCGCTGCCTGACTGGATAGAGCAACGCAAGCCAGGTTCGACAGCCTATGTCTCGTTCGGATTTTTGGGCCGCGCTGAAGTGCAAAATGACGAGGTGATCGCCTGGAGGCGGTTTTTTGGTTGGGCGAATTTTGTGTTTGACACGAATTCGCCATTCTGGGGAAAATCGTTTGGCGAGGTCGCTTCATTGATCGTCTCCGGAGAACGCATCGATCCGTCGAGGTCAAACGCAGCGCTTGCCTGGGACAACATCCTCTACAATGCCGAGTGGCAACACGGCGACGTGTGGCTGAAGCTTCTGCAAACCATCGTCATGGCTTTTGTCGGCACAGTGTTGGCCTCGGTCGTCGCCTTTCCGCTCGCCTTCCTGGCTGCGCGCAACATCACGCCGAACTGGTTGACCAACCAGGCGACAAAACGCTTCTTCGACTTCCTGCGGTCTGTCGACATGCTGATCTGGGCGCTGTTCTTCACCCGCGGCTTTGGTCCGGGGCCGCTGGCCGGCATGTCGGCGATCTTCTTCACCGATACCGGAACCCTGGGCAAGCTCTATTCCGAGGCGCTGGAAAACATCGACGACAAGCAGCGCGAAGGCATCCGCTCGGTGGGCGCCACACCAACAATGGTGCAACGCTACGGCGTGCTGCCTCAGGTTCTGCCAGTGTTCCTTAGCCAATCCCTCTATTTCTGGGAATCGAACACCCGCTCGGCGACAATCATCGGCGCCGTCGGTGCCGGCGGCATCGGTCTGAAATTATGGGAAGCCATGCGCACCGGCACCAACTGGGCCAATGTTTTCTACATGGTGCTGTTGATCCTGATTGTCGTTTTTGTCTTCGACAATATCTCCAACTATCTCCGCCGCAAACTGATGGGGACCGTCGGAAACGGCAACGACGAGCGCGCGCGGGGCGCCTCCGCCCGCCTGCTGCCGGCGGCTTAGACCACGATCCTGAATCGAAGGTCGACGAAGCAAAGGTGGTACCGGTTTTGCTTCGCCGACCTTCGGCTCGCGTCTCAGGCGCCGGCCCTCTTCCACCCGTTCCTGATATGCTTATACCCATCCCGATAAACCGCTTCAGGGCTCTCGGAAAAATCGCGCCACACCTTCGTTGCCGCCGCCAAATCCTTGAGCGAACGGCCGAACGCCTCGATCGTCAGCCAGTCGTCATAGCCGCTCTTGCGGATGGCGGAAAACGTTTCGGTCCAGGGAATGTTGCCGCGCCCCGGCACGCCGCGATCATTCTCCGAAATATGGATATGCACGACATTCCTGCGGTGTTTCGTGTAGGCGCCGATCGGGTCGGCCTCCTCGATATTGGCGTGGAAGGTGTCGTACATCGCCTTGATGTGCGGCCGGTCGATGGCGTCGATATGCTCCGACAAATCCGCCATCGTGTTGAGGAGATAGCATTCGAAGCGGTTCAGCGCCTCGAGCCCGATGGTGACGCCCTTGTTGCCGGCATGGTCGCCGATCGCGCGTTGCGAGGCGACGGAGCGCTTTTTCTCGGCAGAGGTCGGTCCGGAGCCGGAAAACGACCCGAGCGTCGAATGCAGCGGGCCGCTCAGCGTGTCGGCGCCAAGTGCCTGCGCGCAGTCGATCGCC
>NZ_RZRK01001329.1:0-906 GCF_003997835.1 Mesorhizobium sp. M7A.F.Ca.CA.004.12.1.1 | reverse complement strand
CAGCACTGGCGATCAACGAGGTGGCGCTGTGGCGCCAGTCGTACCAGACGGCCAAGATCCGCATCACCGTCGACGAACAGGTCCGGCTTGAGGAACTGAACTGCGACGGCGTCATGATCGCAACCCCGGCCGGGTCCACCGCCTACAATCTTTCGGCGCATGGACCGATCCTGCCGCTCGACGCGCCGCTGCTGGCGCTGACCCCGGTCAGCCCGTTTCGCCCGCGCCGCTGGCGCGGCGCGCTGCTCTCCAACAAGGCGACCGTGCGCTTCGACATCCGCGAGCCGGAAAAGCGGCCGGTAAACGCCGCCGCCGACCATACCGAGGTCAAGGCCGTGACCTCGGTGACGGTGCGAGAATCACCAACGGCGACAGCAACGTTGCTGTTCGATCCCAATCATTCCTGGAACGAGCGTATTCTCGCCGAACAGTTCCGCTATTGAGCCGGCGCTGCGACCGACAGGTCGATTAAGCATCCCGATTAAGGTTACAACTTCACAATCGTGCCATTGCTGCCCGTTTCTGTTGACAAATCGAGGGCTTGCTCCTAATTGCAATACCAATCTTGCAGGCGCGTGGCGCTTGCCGCGACAGACGCCATTAGACGCCGTTGCGCTTCCCCGAACCAGCCAAAGACAACAACACTTGTCCTCAGACACCACGACCGCTCCAGAAGCGTTGACCTTTTCAGACCTCGGCCTGTCGCCGAAGGTCCTTTCCGCAGTCACCGACGCCGGCTACACCGAGCCGACGCCGATCCAGGCGGGCGCCATTCCGCATGCCCTGCTGGGCAAGGACGTGCTGGGCATTGCCCAGACCGGCACCGGCAAGACGGCCTCCTTCGTGTTGCCGATGCTCACAAGGCTGGAAAAGGGCCGCGCCCGCGCTCGCATGCCGCGCACGCTC
>NZ_RZRK01001328.1:0-907 GCF_003997835.1 Mesorhizobium sp. M7A.F.Ca.CA.004.12.1.1 | reverse complement strand
GCATAGGGCGTCGAAGGGCCGGCCCAGCACATGCCGAGCATGGACAGGCCGATAGCAACATAGCCGATGGTCATCAGCGCGGAGTGACCATAGCGCGCGCTCAGCCTGCCGATCCATGGCGACACCACGATCTGGACGATGAAGGCCGGCGCCATGCGCAGGCCGGTCTGCGTCGGCGACCAGCCCTGCACCTGCTGCAGGAACATCGAGAAGAAGAAGACGCTGGAATAGGAGGTGAAGCCGAGCGCGAACGAAGCGACATTGGCGACGGCGAAGCGGACATCGCGGAACAGGCCAAGCGGCAGCATCGGGCGTGCAGTGCGCGCCTCGAAGCCGAGGAAAGCAGCCAGACCGACGACGCCGGCGACCAGCGCCGCGACCGTCCTTGGCTCGCCCCAGCCATTCTCGCCGGCCGAGATCAGGCCGAAGGTCAGCGCCCCCAGCCAAAGGATGCTGAGAGCCAGGCCGACGAGGTCGAGATGGGCATGTTCGGGATGCGCCGTCTCGTTGATCGAAACAGCACCGAGCGCGATCGTGATCAAGCCCAGCGGCAGGTTGATCAAGAAGATGCTTTGCCAGCCGACGGTCTCGACCAGGATGCCACCGAGGACGGGACCAACGAGCAGAGAGATGGCGGCGAACGACGCCCAGCCGCCAATGACGCCAGCGCGCTGGCGCGCATCGGGAAAGGCCTGCGTCAGGATCGACAGCGCGCCTGGAATGAGCAGCGAGCCGGCGATGCCCTGTACCACCCGGCCGGCCAGCAGAACCGGCAGATTGGGCGCGACGGCGCAGATCAGCGAACCGGCCACGAAGATGCCGACGCCGGCCAGCCACGAGCGCTTGCGGCCATAGCGATCGCCGATCAGGCCGGACGACAGCATGAAGGCGGACAGGCACCTGTCTC
>NZ_RZRK01001327.1:0-914 GCF_003997835.1 Mesorhizobium sp. M7A.F.Ca.CA.004.12.1.1 | reverse complement strand
GCATCAAGCCCAATCTGAAACTGCCCGACCTGGTCAAGCCGGGCGAGAAGGCGACCACGCCGCGGAAACAGCACCAGGCCGAATTCGGTTCGCCCGGCGCCTATTTCGCCGAGAAAACGGTTCGTGCGGTGACGGCGGGCGGGCGGGCGCGCGAAGCCACCAATGCCAGGACACTTGCATCAATCGAAAAGCGCTATGGTGTGCCGGGCGAAGTGCTGCTGGCGATCTGGGGCCGCGAGACCGGATTCGGCGCGGCGAAGGTGCCTTACGACGCCTTCGAAGTGCTGGGCACCAAAGCGTTCATGTCGACCAGGAAGGACTTCTTCCGCACCGAGTTGCTTGCTGCACTCGAGATCGTCGAGCGCGGTCTTGCTCCGGTCGGCGCGATGAAATCGTCGTGGGCCGGAGCGCTCGGCCAGCCGCAATTCATGCCGACCTCGTTCCTGAAACATGCCGTCGATTTCGACGGCGACGGCCGCGCCGACATCTGGAACTCGACGCCGGACGTGCTGGCCTCGATCGCCAATTATCTCGTCCATTACGGTTGGGTAAAGGGCCGCGGCTGGGGTTTCGAGGTGACGGTGCCGGAAAGCGTTTCCTGTTCGCTGGAAGGCCCGGACCAGGGCAAGAAAATCTCGCAATGGGCTGATATGGGCATCAAGCGCGTCGGCGGCAAACCGTTTCCAGCAAGTGAGCTGAAGGCCGAAGGCTTCCTGTTGATGCCGGCAGGGCGCAGCGGCCCGGCCTTTGTCGCCACGCCCAATTTCTACGTGCTGAAGCAATACAACACCAGCGACCTCTACGCGCTGTTCATCGGCCACGGCGCCGATCGCATCGCCCATGGCGACGCGAATTTTGCCGGCAGCTGGGGCGCGGTTGGCGGGCTCCACCGTTCGGACATCGCGGCCCTGCAG
>NZ_RZRK01001326.1:0-914 GCF_003997835.1 Mesorhizobium sp. M7A.F.Ca.CA.004.12.1.1 | reverse complement strand
TTCATAGGCCGATCGAGCCCCGATAGATAACGCCGGCGTCGCGGCGCGGCACGATGCGGCCGATCGGCGTCACCGTCTCGCCGGCCTCCTGCAGCACGGCGGCGACCTGTGCTGCCTGGCCGGACGCGACCGCCAAGATCATGCCGATGCCGCAATTGAAGGTGCGCATCATCTCTTCCGGCGCCACGCCGCCAGTCTTGGCCAGCCACGAAAACACCGCAGGAACGTCGATCGCCTCGAGATCGAGTTCGGCCGAAAAATCCTTGGGCAGCACGCGCGGGATGTTTTCCGGGAAGCCGCCGCCGGTGATGTGGGCGAGCGCCTTGATACCATGCGTGTTGCGGATCGCCTTGAGAATCGACTTGACGTAGATGCGGGTCGGCTCGAGCAGCGCCTCGGCCAGAGTGGCCTCGTCGTTGAACGGCGCCGGATCGCTCCACGACAGACCGCTGACGGCGACGATGCGGCGCACCAGCGAATATCCGTTCGAGTGCAAGCCAGAGGAAGCCAGGCCCAGCAGCACGTCGCCTTCGACAATATCGTCGGTGGGCAGCAGTTGGCCGCGTTCGGCGGCGCCCACCGCAAAGCCGGCCAGGTCGTAATCATTGCCGTGATACATGCCGGGCATCTCGGCCGTCTCGCCGCCGATCAGCGCGCAGCCGGCCTGGCGGCAGCCCTCGGCAATGCCGCCGACGATTGCGGCACCCTGGTCGGGATCGAGCTTGCCGGTGGCGAAATAGTCGAGGAAGAACAGCGGTTCGGCACCTTGCACGACGATGTCGTTGACGCACATGGCGACGAGGTCGATGCCAATCGTGTCGTGCTTGCCGGCATCGATGGCGATCTTGAGCTTGGTGCCGACGCCGTCATTGGCCGCCACCAGCACCGGGTCGGTAAAGCCCGCGGCCTTGAGG
>NZ_RZRK01001325.1:0-915 GCF_003997835.1 Mesorhizobium sp. M7A.F.Ca.CA.004.12.1.1 | reverse complement strand
ACATAGACCAGCGGGATCTTGGCTGCGGCGGCGGCGTCCGACATCGCCTGCGTGGCCGAAGTGTCGACCGGGTTGACGATGATGGCATCGACGCCCGAGGCGGCGAAGTTCTTGATCTGGTCGAGCTGCTTGGCAACGTCGTTCTGTGCGTCCTCGACCTGCAGCTCGACGCCGCTCATGCCCTTGGCCTGCTCGATCATGCCGTTGCGCAGCACGGTCAGGAAGTTGTCGTCGAACTTGGCCATCGACACGCCAACCTTGGCGGCCATGGCGGATGAGCTCATCAGCGCCGCGAAGGCGACGCCCAAAATCAATTTCTTCATTGTGTTTCTCCTCCACATATTGGTGCCCGGTTTCACCGATTTATCCGGAATCCCCGATCTCCCCGGGGAATCTCTCCCTGATGTCTTTTCTGTTCCGGGTGACGCCTGCCTCCTGGCTGGAACGTCAAGCCCTCTGTTTGAAACAGATATTCCGGAACGAAAGAACCAAAATACACAGATGATGAAATATTTATTCCATTTCACATCGGGGCGTCAAGGGCGATTCCGCGGCCTGCGGGCCGATTTACGCATCGCTCTGATGGATTCTATCATTTGCCTCGGCGGGCTTGCGCGGCGGCGGGCTAGATGTTTTCCGGCAGGTAGATGTCGAAGGGCAGGAAGGTCTGGCCCGGAGCGTTGGCGGCGCCGGTTTCGATGGCATGCGCCATCAGGTCGACGAGCTCACGGCACAAAGCGGCGAGCGGGGTCGAGATCACCATGGTGAGGATGTTGTCGGCGAGTGCCGCGCGCGATTCGGCGTTGATCTCGTTGCAGACCACCACCGGCATGGTCGCGGGCTTCGCTGCCCGCAGCGCCGAGACCGCGCCTTCCATGCCGCCGCCGGCGACGTAGCAGCCGGCAAGATCCGGAT
>NZ_RZRK01001324.1:0-922 GCF_003997835.1 Mesorhizobium sp. M7A.F.Ca.CA.004.12.1.1 | reverse complement strand
ATCCTTGTAGTCGCCGACGCGCGGCCGGGATCCGGCGATCAGGCCGGAGAGCCGCAGCGCGCGGTCGTCGTCCGACAACAGCAGGATGAACGGCTTGTCGGGCTTGCCATAGCGCCGCATCTGGCTCTTGAACACGTCGACATCGATGTCGGGCGAAGCCAGCACCACGTCGCCGAGCTTGCCGCCGAGATCGCGGTCGCCGGTGATGGCCATCTGCCGCAGCGTTTCCATGGTGACCCAGGTTCCGAGCGAATGCGCGACGATGTCGATGCGCCGCGCGCCGGACTGCTCCAGCATCCTGAGCGTCACCTCCAACTGGTCGCGGGCAGCGCTGGCGCTTTCCTTGTCATAGACGTAGTCGGTGGTCCTGGCACCCGATGCCCAGGAAAACAGCACGGGCGTGCCGGGATAGCCGGAATCATGGACGATCTGGGTGAGGCGATAGACGGCGGCATCGAAGCCGGTGTTGTAGCCATGCACGAAGACCATGACGCGGCCGCCACGCGCCGCGATGTCGGCATTGAGCGCGCTGGAGAATTTCGGCTGCGTGTCGTAGCCGACGACCTCGGAAGCCATGAAATATTTGGCCGGGTCATCCGACTTGCCGCGCGAGCGGCGCTCGATCTGGCCGGTCTTGTGAAGCCCCGGAACGGTGACGTTGACGCGGGCATAGTTCAGCGTCGCCGAGCGTTCGCCGTCGAAAACCTTGTTGGGATCGTCGGATTTCTTGCGCGTCGTGGCGATGAAGATCGAGTGGTTGCCGGCGATCTCCGTCACCGGCGCGGACACCATGGCGCTGCCCAGCAATTCCTGTGTTTGCTGGCCGGCGCAGCCGGCGACGAGCAAGGCCAGGACAACGATAAAAATCTTCTTCAAAGGCACGCCTGAATTTCCAACTCCGGCCGAAAGGCCTGTCTATCCT
>NZ_RZRK01001323.1:0-924 GCF_003997835.1 Mesorhizobium sp. M7A.F.Ca.CA.004.12.1.1 | reverse complement strand
GATCCTTGGCGGTGACGTCGTTCTGGAAATCGACAAACGCCTTCACAGTCGTGTCCGGCCCGGCGCCGGGCGCCGCGCCCAACATACCGCGCGACCAGCTCTCCGACGCATCGACCTTCGGCTTACTGCTCTTGGCGGCTTTGGCGCCGGCATCTTTCGCCGCCTTGGCGCCCGCCGCATAGGCCTCGTCCACCGTCGCCGACAGCCCGTCGGTGCCGTTGCAGGCGCCCACCGAGACGCAGTCCTGCGCATAGGTGCCCGGCACGAAGCGCTTGGTCTCGTCGTTGAAGGCGACCTTTCCGCGCGACTGCGAGAACAGATGCACCGACGGCGTCCAGCCGGCCGACATCAGGATCGCATCGACCGCGATGGTGCGTTCGCCGCCGCCATTCTTCGGCTGCACGGTCATCGACGACACCCTGAGCTTACCGCCAGCGCGGATCACCGCGCGGCCGAAATTGATCTCGATGCCGAGCGCCCTCGCCTCGTCGATCACCGGTCCGGTCGGATTTTCGCGCAGATCGACGATCGCCGCCACGTTGACGCCGGCCTTCTTCAGGTCGATCGCCGCCGCGTAAGCAGAATCATTGGCGGTGTAGACGCCGACATTCCTGCCGACCGCGACGCCATAGTGGTTGAGATAGGTGCGCGCGGCACCCGCCAGCATGATGCCCGGCCGGTCATTGTCGGCAAACACCATGTGGCGCTCGATCGCGCCCGAGGCCAGCACCACGCGCTTGGCCCGGACCTGCCACAGCCGCTCGCGCGCCAGATCGTGGCCGGGGGTCCTCAGATGCTCGCTGACACGCTCGACCAGCCCCACAAAATTCTGCGCATAGTAGCCGAACGCCGTCGTTCGCGACAGCACGCGGACATTGTCCATTGCGGCGAGCTTCGCCACGGCAGCTTGCGCCCAGGCAAAAC
>NZ_RZRK01001322.1:0-927 GCF_003997835.1 Mesorhizobium sp. M7A.F.Ca.CA.004.12.1.1 | reverse complement strand
GCGCAGAACCGTCTGGGCGCTTGCCGTTCCGGCCATCAGTGCGGCGGCGAGTAGCGCAACTCCCGTCAGTCTTGAAAAATGCAACATGGTTTCCTCCCTTTGCATTGCGGGCGAGTTGCCCCTTCAGAGCCGATACGCCTTTTTCGCCAGCGTATAGGTCAGTTCCCGCGCCAGCTCATGCGCCTCGTCCTCGCGCAGCCGATGCTCGGCGACGAGACGCGCCAGGAACGCGCAGTCGACTCGCCGCGCCACATCGTGACGCGCCGGGATCGATGGAAAGGCACGGGTGTCGTCGTTGAAACCGACGGTGTTGTAGAAGCCGGCCGTCTCGGTGGTCATCTCGCGGAAGCGCCGCATGCCTTCCGGGCTGTCGTGGAACCACCATGCCGGCCCGAGCTTCAGCGCCGGGTAGACACCGGCCAGCGGCGCCAGCTCGCGCGCATAACTGGTCTCGTCGAGCGTGAACAGGATGACGGTGAGGTCGCGCTCCAGCCCGACGCAGTCGAGCAGCGGCTTCAGCGCCGTCACATAATCGGTCCTGGTCGGGATATCGAAACCCTTGTCGCGGCCGAATTTCTGGAAGATCGCGGGCGAATGATTGCGCCAGGAGCCGGGATGGATCTGCAGGACCAGTCCATCGTCGAGGCTCATCTTGGCCATCTCGGTCAGCATCTGGGCGCGGAACAGTTTTCGCTCGCGCTCATCGTCGGAACCACGGCGAATCCGATTGAACAGCTCTTGCGCCGCCGCATCCGAAAGATTGGCGGTCTCGGCCGTCGGATGGCCATGATCCGACGAAGTCGCGCCGAAGCTTTTGAAGAAGGCACGCCGCTGGCGATGCGCATCGAGATAGCCGGCCCAATTGCCGGTGTCGCAGCCGGTGATCTCACCGAGCCGGTCGAGATTGGTTGAAAACCCTTCGAAATC
>NZ_RZRK01001321.1:0-927 GCF_003997835.1 Mesorhizobium sp. M7A.F.Ca.CA.004.12.1.1 | reverse complement strand
CCACCGCCCGCGACCTGAAGCCGGGCCCCAAGGCCATGGTGGTTGCAGCCGCACCGCAGGCCGCCCGCTGGGCATTGACCAGCGGCGACCATGTCGCCACCGTTTCAAGCGCGACGACGGCGCCGGGCTACGCCTACAGCATCGTGCACACGGCGCCGAGCGAGGTCTACACGGCCGGCTTCCAGCCGAGCAGCCAGGTGGCCGATGCCAACCGCTTCACCGGCAACGCCGTCAAGTTCATGTCGGTAGCCCGCTTCCAGACCAAATGACGGCAGATCAATCGGCAAAGCCGCGCCGGGCAACCAGCGCGGCTTTTTGCTGTTCAGCGAACCGGGCCAGCCTGCACGGTCACGCTCGGCTGAACTTCTCGTGAAGCCGGAACGGTCGGCCTATTCCCTGGGTTAACATAGGTTCGTTCAAACCCGGGGAGATCCATGAAGAACATCCTATTGGCATCGGTCATCGCATTGGCAACCGCTTCGGCGGCTATCGCCCCTACGCAGGCCGAGACCATTGTCGTCAAAACTCATGACCATATGCACATGAAGAAGCACTGCCGGACCAAGGTGGTCACAAGCTGGAAGCATCACCACAGGGTGGTTGAAAAGGTCCGGGTCTGCAGCTGATCAGCTTCGGAGCCGATTTGGCAAACCCGGTCGACGCGAGTCGGCCGGGTTTCTTCATCCCGTGGCCGAGGCCTTATTTCGCAAGCTTGCTCGCGGCGCGCGCCAGGGCTTCGATCTCGTCCCACTTGCCGGCTTTGACGAGGTCGTCGGGCGCCACCCAGGAGCCGCCGACGCAGACCACGTTGGGCAGGCTGAGATAGTCGGCCGCGTTCTTGGCCGAGATGCCGCCGGTCGGGCAGAATTTCACATCGGCGAGCGGCGAGGCAAAGGCTTTCAGCGAAGCGATGCCGCCCGACTGCTC
>NZ_RZRK01001320.1:0-930 GCF_003997835.1 Mesorhizobium sp. M7A.F.Ca.CA.004.12.1.1 | reverse complement strand
GGCCGAACACCTCGGTGACATAGAAGCCGGTCTTGAGCGATCTGATCAGCTCTTCCGGCGATCGCTCGCCCGGCTCGATGGCGAGATTGGTGGAGGATGGCGTCACGGAAGAGCCGCCGCGGGCGCCGCGGCCGTTGGTGACGAGGCCCAGTTCCCTTGCGGCCGAGGTCGACAGGAACCAATGGTTGAGCACGCCCTTCTCGACCATCAACAGCTTTTCGCCTTCGACGCCTTCGCCGTCGAACGGCCGTGAGGCCTGGCCACGCAACCGGAGCGGCTCGTCGGTGACGGTGATGGCGGAGGCGGCCACCTGCTTGCCCATCATGTCACGCAGGAACGAGGTCTTGCGCGCGACCGAGGCGCCGTTGATGGCGCCGGCCAGATGGCCGGCGATGCCGCGCGCGACGCGTGGGTCCAACACCACGTCGACCGGCCCGGTCGCTGCCTTGCGCGCGCCGATGCGGCGCACCGCGCGTTCTCCGGCCTTGCGGCCGATGTCCTCGGGCGCATCGAGATCGGCAAAGTGCTGGCGCGATGAGAATTCATAGTCGCGCTCCATGCCGGTGCCCTCGCCGGCGATGACGCTGGCCGAGCGCGAGAACCGCGAGCCGACATAGTGGCCGAGGAAGCCGTGCGAGGTGGCCAGCACCAGGCCGCCGAGGCCGGCACCGGCGCTGGCGCCGGCCGAATTGGTCACGCCCTTGACGCCAAGCGCTGCCGCCTCCGCCGCCAATGCGGCTTCCTTCAACTGGTCGGCGGACACCTCGGTGGCGTCGAACAGATCGAGATCGCGTGTCTGTTTGGCCAGCAATGCCGGGTCGGCCAACCCCTGATAGGGATCCTCAGGCGAGACTCTCGCCATGGAAACAGCGCGTTCGGCCAGCGTTTTCGGGTCGGACGCCGCTGTCGCCGAGACACTCGCCACGCGGC
>NZ_RZRK01000131.1:0-10343 GCF_003997835.1 Mesorhizobium sp. M7A.F.Ca.CA.004.12.1.1 | reverse complement strand
CGACCAGCCATGATGGGCATAGGCCGCGGTGCCGGCGGCAAGCATCACGGCCGCCGTCAGCGCGACGCTGCGAATTCCATTGAAAGGCGACCGCATCACTCGTCTCCTCGGTTCGTCCACCATGCATTCGAGAGTAGGACACGGCGCGGCAACGTCAAATCACATCGGCCAAATGACCGGAACCGCCAAGCACCCCGCTCAATCGCCGGCGTGAACGATCCGGCCTTGCTAAAGACATCCATGCACGCCACTCTCGCCTTCCCTGCCCGCTTTTCCCTTGGGCTGAAGATCGGACTCACATCGAACGAGGCAAACCATGAGCAGCATGAGAGACCGTCAGGAAGGCTTCGAAAAGAAGTTTGCGATGGACGAGGATACGAAGTTCAGGGCCATGGCGCGCCGCAACAAGCTGCTCGGCCTCTGGGCCGCCGAAAAGCTTGGCAAATCTGGTGCGGACGCCGACGCCTATGCGAAGGAAGTGGTGCACGCCGACTTCGAAGAGGCCGGCGACAACGACGTGTTCCGCAAGGTGCGCGCCGATTTCGACGCGGCGGGCATCGCCCAGTCGGATGCCCAGATACGCACCGCCATGGAAGAGCTGCTGGTGACCGCGGTGGAGCAGATCAGGTCGACCTGAGCGCCGCTCATTGTGCTTGGTTTGCCACCGTAACGCTCTACGGCGCCCCCAGACAGAGGGGGGCGCCGTAGAGCGTCGGCCTTGAACCGCCCTCACCCCTGATGCGCGGCCGCCAGTTCCTTCACATGTTTTTCGTGCATCTGCAGCGTCGGCAGGGTTTTCTTGGCGAATTCCTTCATCGCCGGGTCGTCGCCGGATTGCGCATAGCCGCTGAACAGCGCGACGGCTTCCTTGTGGGCGTTGGTCTGCATCTCGATGTATTTGGCCTGGAACTGATCGCCGCTGGCGCCCTTCAGCTCATCGAGCATCTTCTGCTCCTTGGGCTGCAGGGCCGGACCTGACGGCGCGGTGGCCGAGGTTGTCTGGCCCTG
Organism: Mesorhizobium sp. M7A.F.Ca.CA.004.12.1.1; assembly: GCF_003997835.1. Lineage (NCBI taxonomy): Bacteria > Pseudomonadati > Pseudomonadota > Alphaproteobacteria > Hyphomicrobiales > Phyllobacteriaceae > Mesorhizobium > Mesorhizobium sp. M7A.F.Ca.CA.004.12.1.1. Next base: position 9,335 of record NZ_RZRK01000131.1, on the reverse strand, counting down.
GGCAAGCGCCGCCTTGAATTCCTCGCCGGCCTTGGTGTGGTCGGCGATCATCTGTTTGGCGAACGCCTTGACGTCGGCATCGGTCGCCTTCTGCTCGGCGAGCTTGCTGGACTCGATCTCGAACTCATTGGCGCTCGGCACCGTCTTGATGAAGGTCGAAGTGTCGACCTTCGTCGTCGTAGCGAGCGGCGTGGTCGTGGCGGTCGTGTTCGACTGGGCAAAGGCCGGCGCGCCGGCAAGCAATGCTGCTGCGGTCAGAATGGCAAGCGTCTTCATGGCATGTCTCCGGTTGGAATTGTCCCTCGGACAATCCAACGTCGCTTGGGCACTCCGGTTGCAGCTCTTGAGGAAGAAGCCTGCGCATATCGCCTCGATCGCCCCGCCGTATATGTGGCTTGCTCGAACGCTCGCCGATGCCCTCGTTCGAGCCAGCCCATGGGACTCATGTTCCGAAAACTGAAACGCGGCGGCTGGCCAGAGCTGCCTTTCAGTGGCAACACGCCTCGCCATATTGCAGCTGCTCGTTCCAGTTCGGGCGGCCTTCCGGCGTGAAATCCATCAGGTTCCACAGCGTTTCGCAGGTGCCGAGGCTGCGCGGATCCTGGCCCGGCTCCGTCGGCGCGAAATCCAGTTCCGAACTCCAGAAATGGCGTATGCCCTCGCCGTCGCGGTGAAACACCGACAGCAGCGGGATCTGTGAGCCGTCGGCCGCCTCCGCATTGTAGTCGCGCTTGAAGCTGTTGGAAGCCGAAGACACCAGCCGCATGTTGCGCCAGCCCCTGTCGAGGCCGAGCGTGACCAGGTTTTCGAGCGCGGTCTTGCCCACCACCGCGAAATTGAAGCCGGCGGCCTGGAGATGCCCGACCGCGCCGTCGAACTGGTCGAGCAATGCCGTGCAGGAGGGGCATGGCTGGTCCTGCCGGGCGAGCTTCGCCGTGCCGCCGCTGGTCGCCACCTCGCGCTTTTCCTGCGGATGGCGCGGGAACATCATGTTGTAGAGGATGAGCGAGTCCTTGCCGGGCGCGAACAGCTCCGACAGCTTTATCTTTGCAGGCCTCCCATCGCCGTCCAGCCCGTCGAATTCATAGTCCTGGCGGATCAGCCCGCCCGGCGGCAACGCGCGCCGGGCCTCGGCGACCTCTTCCATGGCGCGGCGCAGCTCGATTTCCTTCTTCAGCAATTTTTCGCGCGCGGTGCGGTATTTGGCGGATTCATTGGGAAAGGTGATCATGATCGGCTCCTTCAAGTCGCGGCGCCGGCGTCCCGGCGCGGTTGCTCTGCGACCCAAGGACGTTCGGCAGCGATCGGTCCCGACATTTATTGCGCATGGTGAGATGTCGTAATACCTGTTCGGGCAGCGTGATCCGGGGAACAACATGCACGACGGCGAGATCGATCTGCGCTGCCCGCAAGTGGTGGCCGACAATGCCGCCAAGGGCCTCAGGCTGCGCGGCGAGTTCGGCCGTGGCGGCACCGAGATCGGCGTCGCCCGAGCCACCGAGCTGAAGAACCGGGAAAAGCTCGCGCCCTCCACCATCCGCCGCATGGTCAGCTATTTCGCCCGCCACGAGGTCGACAAGCGCGGCAGGAACTACGGCAATGAGCAAAACCCTTCGGCCGGTTATATTGCCTGGCTGCTGTGGGGCGGCGACGAAGGCCGCGCCTGGGCGCTGGAGCTCAAGCAGAAGATCGGCAACGCGCCGGACATCTGAGGACTCGTCCCTCACCCCTTGACCCCGCCCGCGGTGAGGCCGGAAACGATTTTGCGCTGGAAGATCAGGACCAGCACCACCAGCGGCACCGTGACGATCACCGAGGCGGCCATGATGTTGCCCCATGGGATCTCGAACTGCGAGTTGCCGGAGAGCAGCGCGATCGCCACCGGCACGGTCCGCTGTGCGTTGTTGGAGGTGAAGGTCAGGGCAAACAGGAACTCGTTCCACGCGCCGATGAAGGCCAGCAGGCCGGTGGTTGCCAGCGCCGGCCACATCAGCGGCAGGAAGACCCGGGTGATGATGAGCCACGGCGTCGCGCCGTCTAGGATCGCCGCCTCCTCGACCTCGACCGGCAGGTCGCGGACGAAGGTGGTGAGCACCCAGACGGTGAACGGCAAGGTGAAGATCATGTAGGAGAAGATCAGCGCGAACAGCGAATTGTAGAGGCCGAACAGGCGGACCAGTTCGAACAGCCCCGCCAGCAGCGCCACCTGCGGGAACATCGACACCGACAGGATGATGAACAGCAGGGCCGAGCGGCCGCGGAATCGAATGCGCGCCAGCGCATAGGCCGATGTGACGCCGAGCAACAGCGAAAGCGCAACCACCGCGCCGGAGACGAACAGCGAGTTCAGCAAGTTGCGCACGAAGCTGCCTTCGGTCAGCACATTCCGGTAGTTGGCGAGGCTGATCGTCGTCGGCCACAGATCGGCCCGGAACAGGTCGGTCCCCGATTTCAGGCTGGTGACGATGGCATAGTAGAACGGGAACACGGCGACGAAGACGATGACCGCGACCAGCAGGTAAAAGGCCGTGCGCTTCACGATCCACATGTCAGCGGCCTCCGTCCAGCCTGATCCGGCCGATCCGGATGGTGACGATGGTGAGCAGAGCTAGGATCAGGAAGAGCAAGGTCGAGGCGGCGGAGCCATAGGCGAACTTGTCGAACTCGAACAGGTTCTCGCGGGCGAACACGGACATCGACTTGGTTTGCACATTGTTGGGCGTCAGCACATAGATCAGGTCGAAGATGCGCAGCGCATCGAGCGCGCGGAAGATCACGGCCACCATCAGCGCCGGGCGGATCAGCGGCAAGGTCACCCGCCAGAAGATCTGCCAGGGGTTGGCGCCGTCGAGCCTGGCGACCTCGATGATCTCCCTCGGCAGCATCTGCAGCGCGGCCAGGATGAGCAGCGTCATGAATGGTGTCGCCTTCCAGATATCGACGATGAGGACGGCCGCCATCGCCGTGTCGGCGTTGGCCGTCCAGGCGATCTTGTCGCTGATCAGGCCGAGGTTGAGCAACACGACATTGATGATGCCGAACTGGTCGTTGAGCATCCATTGCCACATCTTCGCCGAGACGATCGTCGGGATCGCCCAGGGGATCAGGATCGCTGCCCTGACGATGCCGCGGCCGGCGAATTCGGCGTTGAGAACCAGGGCAACGATCGTGCCGAGGATGGTCTCGCAGGTCACCGAAATCACCGTGAAACGCACCGTGTTCCAGACGGCACGCCACCAGACCGGGTCGACGAGCAGCCCGTCATAGAGGGTCCGGCCGCTCGGCATATGCAGCACCGAGAAGTAATTGGCGAAGCCGACCCATTGGCGCGCGTCGAGGTCGGCCAGCGAGGCGTCGGTGAAGCTGAAATAGACCGTGCGGGCGAGCGGCCAGCCGGCCGCCCCGGCGAGCACCAGAAGCATCGGCGCCAGGAAAAGCCACGCCGAGCGAACGCGCTGTGCCGTCAACGGCGATGGCCGACGACGAACAGCCTGTGTCTCCGACGCCGCACGGGCGTCGGTCCCTGTCGGCACTGTGGTCACCAGCCGTTGCCCTTCAGCTTGGTCAGCATCGCTTCGAGGTCGGCTAGATTGTCGGCGGCGGTGCCGTCGCCCGAGAGCGTGTTGTGAACGGCGTTCCAGAACTGGCTCGACGCCTCGTTGTATTTGATCCTGGTCGCGGCCGACGGGCGCGGCACCGCATTGAGAAATATCTGCTTCCAGCGCGGAATAATCGGGTGCTCCCTGGCAATGTCGGCATCGTCATACAGCGCCTGGATGGTCGGCAGGTTGGACGTCTTCAGCGCGCGGTATTTCTGCATCGCGGGCGAAGCGATGAACTTGACCAGCCCGATCGCGGCATCCGGATGCTTCGAATGTTTGGAGACGGCGAGATTCCAGCCGCCCAGGGTCGCGACCGGGCGCGCGCCGTCGCCCGTGCCGGCCGGCAGCGGTGCCACGTCGAACTTGTCCTTGATCGGCGAGCCCTCGCCGTTGCCGAGCGCATAGGCATAGGGCCAGTTGCGCATGAACACCGCATTGCCTGTCTGCCAGACGCCGCGCGATTCCTCTTCCTGGTAGGCGAGTACGCCGGGCGGCGCGATGGTCCCGACCCAGCCCTTGATCATATCGAGCACCGCCGCCGCTTTTGGATTGTTGATGGAGATGGAACCGTCCGGCTCGATGATCTGGCCGCCGCCATTCGACATCACCCATTCGAGCGCGTCGCAGGTCAGCCCCTCATAGGCGTTGCCCTGGAAGACGAAGCCCCAGATATCCCGATTGCCAGCCGCACGCTCCTTGTCCATGACCAGCCTGGCGGTGTCCGCCAGTTCCTTCCAGGTGGCCGGCACCTTGGCGCCATATTTGTCGAGGAGATCCTTGCGGTAGTAGAGCGCCGGCGCATCGGTGAAGATCGGCAAGGCGACGAGCTTGCCGTTGACGGTCTGTGACTGGATGATCGATGGAAAATGCTCGGCCACGACGTCCTTGGTCGCTGCGGTCAGATCCACGAGCTGACTGGCGAGCTGCGGTGCCCAGATCACGTCCGTCTGGTAGACGTCGATGTCACTGTTTCCGGCGGCGAGCCAAAGCCGGTACTGGCCGAACTGGTCGGTCCCGGACGTCGGCATGACGACGATGCTGACCTTGTTGCCGCTGTCTTTCTCGTAACGGTCGAGGATCTCGCGCAGCACCTTGATGCCGTCGCCGGTATCGCCCGACACCATCGACAGCTCGACGGCCCGCGCCGGCGTGCCAGCCAGGATGGCAGTGACGCCGAGCGCCAGGAATGCGCGAGAGAGTTTCATAATGGTGAATGTCCCTCCGCAGCCGGCCGCCGAAAATCCTCCCACCCGCCGGCAGCTTGTCAGGCCCTCACCTCCCATTGAATGCGAAGCGGCGCTTTTGGGTTCCCAAATCGCGCCGTTCCTGCGTGGGGCGACACCCATCAGGGTGTGTTGAGATTCAGGTCAGGCCGAGTCGAAAATGGTGGTTTCCGAGAACCGGAGCGGAGCGTACTTTTGGGTACGTGAGCACCGGAAGCGCAGGAAGCCATCATTTGCAGGCCGGCATCACCTGAATATCAGCACACCCTAGCCTTCCCAGGCGACAGGCATCATGCCCAGCCGCTCATAGAGCCGGACGGCGGTGGGATTCTCGACCGTGTTGGTCTTGAGGTCGACATGATCGGCGCCGCGTTCGCGAAAAACGGCGAAGGCGTGCCACATCAGCGCTTCGGCAACGCCCTTGCCGCGAGCCTCGGGATGAACGGCTAGATCCTTGACGAAGGCGCGGGTCCAGCACAGTGCCGCTGCCGCCAGCCGGCCCTTGGCGTCGATGACGAGGAAGCACAGTGCCGGGTCGAATTCGGGATCGTCGGCGATGCGCGGCCACCACTCATCGAACGGACCGTCGGCGCCGTCGTCGAACACTTCGGTCAACAGCGCATGCAGGGGCAGCGCATCACCGGGCTCGAAGCTGCGCATGACAAAGCCGTCGGGCCAGTGCGGCGGAACCAGCGTCTCGTCGAGGATCTTGCGCAGCCGGATGTCGTTGAGAGCCGGCGGGCGCGGTTCAGGCATCGCGCTCAGGCGTCGGGCTGCAGGCGACGGCGCTGGCGGTCGCGGCCAAGGCCGGTCGCCTCGAGCAGGCCCTTGCGCTTGGCGTCGTAATAATAGCCGGTCTGGTAGAGCCAGTCGGCCTTCTTGGCGTTGCCGCCGGCCACCAGCCAGGCGCCGCGCAGATATTTCACCGCGTATTTCAGATTGGTATCGGCATCGAACAGGCCCTTGGCCGGCCCGTCATAGCCCATGCCGCGCGCCGTCGCGTGTTTGATCTGCATCAGCCCCCAATGGCCGTTGTTGTAGGCTTTCGGGTTGAAGGTGCTCTCGCGGTTGACGACATGGCGCACCAGATCCACCGGCACCTGATAGATCGCCGCATATTTCTCGATCAGCCGCTCGACATCGCCACGCACGCCCGTCGCGTGTTCTTCTTGCACGGGCCCTGCCGGGAACTGGACCAGGGCCGCCGGGTTCTGCGGCACGACATAGGCGACCTGCTGGACGCCGGGCATGCGATCGCCCTTGGCGGTTGCCGGCACGACCAGCCCCGCGGTCGTGTAGGCCTCGGCCGCCTTGACCGGCTTGCTCGCATTTGCTGGTGGCGGCGCCTGCCAGGCATTGGCGGCCATCACCGCGGGCGCGGCTGGTGCCATCGGTGTCGATCCGGCAAAAGCGGCGGTCGCCGCAGCCGGCTGTGCGGCGGGATCGAGCGGCAGCTCGGCCGTCTGAACGGGGGCGATCCCTGATGATTCCGGCAGCACCGAAACCGTCTCCGGCAGCGGCACGGTGAAACCGGCGTCAGTGCCGGCGACGGTCGCTGTTTCGGTGAGAGCAGGCGCGGACTTCATCTGCGAGGTCGACGTGCAGCCGCTGATGCCGGCGGCGGCCAGGATCACGCCGATCACGATAAGGTTGAGTTTTGCTGGCAAGCCGCGCTCGGGTCCGGTTTGTCGGGTTGTTAAGAAATTCCTTACACCAGCGATTCAGGCCGGGCAATCGGGGCGATCAGGTGGTTTTCGGGTGGCGAGACGCAGGCGGTGATGCCATATTGTTCCGCATATGTACTGGGACCAATCCCGGATTTCGCCACTTTGCGGGAAGGAACGCATCATGGTCACGACAGCTTCGATCACGGCCGGCCACGCAGTGTTAGAAACAGTGATCGGTTTCATGGGCATTGCGTGGAGCGAAAAGGGCCTGATCCGGCTCTGCCTGCCCGAACGCAGCCGCGAAGCGGTGGAGCGGCGCCTGCTGCGCCATGGCGGCGTTTCCAGTGCCACGGCGCAGCCGCCATGGGTGGTCGAGCTGATCGCGGCGATCAAGGCCTATGCGGCGGGCGAGGACATCGATTTCTCCGCCGTGCCGGTCGATCTCGACGGCGTCGACGATTTCCGCCTCGCCATTTACGACGCGGCGCGAAAACTCTCCTTCGGCGAAACCACCACCTATGGCGAGCTGGCCAAAACCGCCGGCCATGCCGGGCTCGCCCGCGAAACCGGGGCCGCCCTTGGCTCAAATCCGGTGCCGCTGGTCATCCCTTGCCATCGCATTCTTGCCGCCGGCGGCAAGATCGGCGGCTTCTCGGCGCCCGGCGGATCGATCACCAAGGAGAAGATGCTGGCCATGGAAGGCGTGCGCGTCGGCCCCCCGCCACCAGCGCAGGTGTCGTTCGGGTTCTGATGTAGGCAGGTGCCTAATTGTTGTAGGCAGGTGCCTAGTTGTTGTGGAAGAACCGCCGGCGGAAATGCCGGTCATTGTCCGGCCGCTTGCAGTTGTAGACCGGGCAGGACTTTGTGTCGGCGCTCGGCACGTAGGCCCGTGTCCTCACCTCGCCCATGCTGCAGAATCGCTGGCTCTGCACATAGCGGTCGTAGAGCGGCAGTCTAGGCACCCGCTTCGACTGGTAGCGCAGGATGACGGCCCCTTGCCGGGCGATCGTCCCCTGAACCTTGCCGCAACCCATACGCGTCGGGTCGTAGCGCGAGATCGCCTGCGCCTGGGCGGCGACAAGCGTGAGGCAGGCGGCAAGCAGAATGATTTTCATGGTCCTCTCCCCCAAGATCCCCTCCCAAGCGGGTGTGGATCGAGCGCCCACAGGCTCCGATCATCGCGACGCTCTCACGCGATTGGGGCGGCCATTGGGCGGCGCCCTCATCACGGCTTTCTCACGCAGTCTTGTTTTTCGTGCGAAAGCAGCCTATATGCCTTCCATTGATATTTCGGCCGATCGATCCGGGCCTCGCGATAATCGCGTTTGCTGACGTCTATCTCCAAAATCTCGATGCACACCGGCTGGACCTCGGTCTGGTCAATCTAAAGCAAATGTGAAGGACTATCTAAATGGCAACTGGAACGGTCAAGTGGTTCAACGCCACCAAGGGCTTCGGCTTCATTCAGCCTGACGCGGGCGGCGCGGACGTTTTCGTCCACATCTCCGCTGTCGAGCGTGCTGGACTGCCGACCCTGGTCGAAGGCCAGAAGATCAACTTCGAGATCGAGCAGGACCGCCGCACTGGCAAGTCGTCCGCTGGATCTCTGAGCAAGGCAGCCTGATTTTGCGATAGCGCGCGCCGGGCGAGAGCTCGGGGCGCGCGGCAAGTCACGGATGTACTGACAGTCGCGCGAGAAGCGCGCTGGAGCGGAAAGACCCGACAAGCTGGATCAGCAGATAGCTGCCAGCCCGGACCGGACGTTCCCGATCAGGCTACCAAGCATGGAAGGCGGGATTTAATCCCGCCTTTTTGCTGTCTGGGGTTAGGTGCTGCAACGGGCGCTACAGTCCCACCGGTGGTACTTTTAGCCTAGTAGTGGTATCATTCGGCCATGACCAAGCTTGAGCAAATTGAAAAATCCGTTGCGGAACTGAGCCCTGAAGAACTGAAGGCGTTTGCTGCCTGGTTCGAAGCGCTTCGGGAGGATATGTGGGATCGGCAGATCGAGGCCGATGCGAAAGCCGGCCGATTGGATAAGCTTGCCGAACAGGCACTGACGGACCATCGCGCTGGTCGGACGCGGCCTCTGTGAATCACGTCGCCTCCCCATCGTTCTGGGAGGCTTACGAAAAACTGCCATCGGCGATCAGAGCAAAAGCGGACAGGCGTTTTGAAAGACTCCGCTCCCACCCTTTTGATCCCTCGCTGCATTTCAAACAGGTCGGACGCTACTGGTCTGCGCGAGTTGACGACAATTACCGGGCTGTTGCCACCCGCACCAACGATGATGTGATCTGGTTCTGGATCGGCACCCATGCGGACTATGATCATCTCTTGAAGTAGCTACCCATCCGCCCACCTGGCGCGGGACAAACTACCCCATCCACTCGATCGGCACATGCCCCGGATCCGCTTCCACTCGGCCAAGCCAGGCCGCCACCGCCGGATAGGCGTCGAGATGGAAGCCGCCCTGCTCCGCCGTATGCGTATAGGCATAGAGCGCGATGTCGGCGACGCTGAGCGTGCTGCCGGAAAAGAAAGCATTGTTTTCCAGATGCCTGTTCATCACGCCGAGCGCCTTGTTGCCGCGCTCCAGCGTCACCGCCAGCCGCTCCGGGGTCGCATCCCCAGCACGTTCGGGGAAGGTCAGCAGCGCCTTGCGCACGGCAATGTAAGGCTCGTGGCTGTATTGCTCGAAGAACAGCCATTGATAGGCAAGCCCACGCTCATACCTGTCCGCCGGCAGGAAGCGTGTGCCTTCGGCGAGATAGAGCAGGATGGCGTTGGATTCGGCCAGCCGCCGGCCATCGTCGAACTCGAGCAGCGGCACCATAGCATTC
>NZ_RZRK01001319.1:0-931 GCF_003997835.1 Mesorhizobium sp. M7A.F.Ca.CA.004.12.1.1 | reverse complement strand
AATTCGCCTTCGCCGCGCAGCTTCAGGTCTTCTTCGGCGATCAGGAACCCGTCCTCGGTCTCGCGCATCACCGACAGCCGGCGTTTTGCGGTCTCGCCGAGCGGGTCCTTGTAGAGCAGCACGCAGGAGGAGGGCTTGTCGCCACGCCCGACCCGGCCGCGCAGTTGGTGCAGCTGGGCCAGGCCGAAGCGCTCGGCGTGCTCGATGACCATGACGGTGGCGTCCGGCACGTCGACGCCGACCTCAATGACGGTGGTGGCGATCAGGATGCGTGTCTCGCCCTGCTTGAAGGCACGCATCGCCTCGTCCTTCTCGGCACCCTTCATGCGGCCGTGAACGAGCCCGATACGTTCGCCGAACAATGGTTTCAGCGAGGCGAAGCGGTCCTCGGCCGACATCAGCTTGATTTCTTCGGATTCCTCGACCAGCGGACAGATCCAGTAGATCTTCTGGCCGCCGGCGACGGCGTCCACCATGCGGTCGACCAGTTCGTCGAGCCGCTCGAGCGGCAGTGTAACGGTACGGATCGGCTGGCGGCCGGCCGGTTTTTCCGTCAGTTTCGACACGTCCATGTCGCCGAAAGCGGTCAGCACCAGCGTGCGGGGGATGGGAGTGGCCGTCATCACCAGCATGTCGGGCGCGTCGCCCTTGGCGGTGATGGCAAGCCGCTGATGGACGCCGAAACGGTGCTGCTCGTCGATCACGGCGAAGACCAGGTCGTGGAACATGACCGTCTCCTGGAACAGCGCATGGGTGCCGACCACGATGTCGATCTCGCCGCTTGCCAGGCCGGCCAGCGTATCCGCGCGTTCGCGGCCCTTTTCGCGGCCGGTGAGGATGGCAATGCGCAGCCCGACCTTGGCGGCAAGCGGCGTGATGGTCGCCAGATGCTGGCGCGCCAGGATTTCGGTCGGCGCCATCAGTGCTGCCT
>NZ_RZRK01001318.1:0-934 GCF_003997835.1 Mesorhizobium sp. M7A.F.Ca.CA.004.12.1.1 | reverse complement strand
GGTCTATCTTCTGGTTCTTCTCCGCGATCACGATCGGATGGTTGGTGCGATAATCGTCCGGGATGGCGCCGACCGTGATGCTGTCGCGCTGGGCGCAGCCGGTGAGCAGCGCCGCCACCGCAACCGCCAGGACAGGAACGAACCGCCGGCAGACCTGCGAGCGGCCAAAGCGCATCGGTGCGGCGATGGTGCTTGCCTTCAATGCTGACTGAGACATGTCCGCTTCCCCGCTCACTTGTAGATGAAGCCGACGACGCCGTGGTAGCGGCCGTTGGGCTTGTCGGTCTGCATGGTGCCGTAGACGCGATTGACTCGGCCAAGGAACATGGCAGCGCCATCGCTGGCGGCGTTGAAATTGTCGTCCGGCTTGGCAAGGTCGTTGCGCGCCACCGGCTTCACCAGATAGGGCGTGATGATGATGACGAGTTCGGTCTCGTTGCGCACGAAATCTCTGCTGCGGAAGAGCGCGCCGAGCACCGGGATCTTTGTCAGCCCGGGCAACCCGTTGACGGCTTGCCTGACATCGTCGCGAACCAGGCCGGCGATCATCATGGAGCCGCCCGAGGGGAGTTCAACGGTCGTATCGGCAAGACGTTTGCGCAGCGACAGTGCATTCATGCCGGGGCTCGTCACGCCTGAGGAGAGCGATACGGACCCCTCGGTTGTCGGCTCGGAAACCGACGTCCTAACTTTCAGGCTTATGCGACCGGGAGACAACACCACCGGCTGGAATTCCAGGCCGATGCCGTACTCGATCTTTTCGATGGTGTAGGTCTTCAGGCCGGTCTGGTTGTCCTGCGATACGTTTGCTGAGACACCTGAAACCATATTGTATTCACCGCCGACCTTGAAGGTCGCCTTCTCCCCGGATACGGCGGTCAAGGTCGGCTCGGCCAGGGTTTTCATGACCCCGGACTGCTCCATGGCGTTGACA
>NZ_RZRK01001317.1:0-940 GCF_003997835.1 Mesorhizobium sp. M7A.F.Ca.CA.004.12.1.1 | reverse complement strand
TGTCGCGCCAATCGACGCACTTTTTGAAGCTCTGCGACAGCGCGGCATCAACCCGGTCCCCATCTTCGTCTCCACCCTCAAGGACCCGGCATCCCTGGCCTTCGTGGAAACAGCACTCGCCTCACTGAAACCCGCCGCCATCGTCACCGCTACCGCTTTCGCGTCCGGTGCCGAACCGGGCAATGAGACCTTGTTCGACCGCGCCGGCGTGCCGGTCTTCCAGGTCATCGTCGCCACCACCCGCCGCGACATCTGGGAGAGCAACCAGCGCGGCCTGGCGCCCGCCGACCTTGCCATGCATGTCGTGCTGCCCGAGCTCGACGGCCGCATCCTGGCCGGCGCCATTTCCTTCAAGGGCGAGAGCGAGATCGATCCAGCACTTGGCCACCGCGCTTTCGCCAACCGGCCGGAACCGGATCGCGTGGCGCAAGTGGCTGACCGCGTCGCGGCCTTTATCCGCCTGCAGGAGACGCCCCGCGCCGAGCGCAAGCTGGCGATCCTGATGCCGGATTATCCCAGCGCCCCCGGCCGCACCGGCTATGCCGTCGGCCTCGACGTGCCGTCCAGCGTGCTGGCCATTCTGCATGACCTGAAGGGACAGGATTATGGTGTTGAGGGAATTCCGGAGACGCCGCGTGGGTTGCTGGATTTGCTGGAAGCCAGCGATACTGGATTGGCCTTAGATAACTACATTGCCTTCTCGACGGAGTTGCCGACTGCGGCAATCGCTGCGGTCGAAGCCGCTTGGGGGAAGGTGGAAGATGAGACGGGTCTGCGCGAGGCGCCCCCCTCTGTCCGGCCGGACATCTCCCCCTCAAGGGGGGAGATTGCGCTGTCATTACCGGTTTCGCCAACCTCCAGGGTTGCAGGAGAGGGCGGAGCGTAAAAACTGCCAATCTCCCCCCTTGAGGGGGAGATGTCCGGCCGGACAGAGGGGGGC
>NZ_RZRK01001316.1:0-941 GCF_003997835.1 Mesorhizobium sp. M7A.F.Ca.CA.004.12.1.1 | reverse complement strand
TCACCAAACTTGGACGATTTTCGCAATCGTGAAGGGGCGCGAGGCTCTGGAGCGAAAATTGACACGAAAAAGCCCGGCCGCGTTTCCGCGGCCGGGCTTTTTCTCGGGTTCAAAGGCTCAATCTGGGTCACGTCAGGCGAAATCAGTTCGCCCGGGCGAAATTACTTCGCCTTGGCAACGATCGATTCGAATGGCTTGTAAGCTTCCTTGGCGAGTTCGGCATACAGATCGCCGATCTTGGTGGCCTCGGCGACGAACGCCTCATAAGACTGCTTGGCGTAGTCCGACTGGATCTCGATCGCCTTTTCCAGCGACTTGGCTGAAAACAGCTTCTCCACAGTGGCGCTGCCGGTTTCAAAACTCTTCTTGGTGTATTCACCAGCCTCGGTGGCAATCGCCTGCGCGCCCTTGGACAGCGACGCGAAGCTCTTCAATCCGGTGTCGGCGAACTCTTTGCCGTATTTGCTGAAGTCCTCATAGGTCTGGGTCATTTCACGATTCCCTTGACGGTTGAAGCGTCCTTCTTCGGGGCGCCCTTGTGCAATGCAAGATAATATATTGTGCGCCGCACAAAAGTCAAGATTCCGCGGGCTTGCGGGCCCGCCTGCGCAGCCAATGGCTAAAAATCGAATAAAGAGAACCTCAAGCCCGAAGAAAATGGTGAACGCGGCGGTTACCATAAACGGATTGGTAACGCTGCGCCGGTAGCTTGACCGGAAGCGAGGCAGGACCCTTTGCCGCCTCCAACGCAACGAAGAAATCCAAGGGAAGTACCAGTGCGTAAGGCGTTGTTGGGCATCGTTTCCAAATCCACCTCCCCTCTCAAAACGATGATGATCGTCGCCTTGGCGATGACATTCGTTTTTGGCGACGTTGCCTCGTCGCTGGCGGCCAGGCAGGCGGCCATCGTCGTGGATGCCAAGACCGGCAAGGTGCTTTAC
>NZ_RZRK01001315.1:0-941 GCF_003997835.1 Mesorhizobium sp. M7A.F.Ca.CA.004.12.1.1 | reverse complement strand
TCGCTGCGCGACGCGGCGATCGACCTGGACATAGGCGTCGCTGGCGAGACCGGACCGGAGGTGCGCATCCAGGCATTGCTTCGCGACTGCTTCATCGGCGCCGTGCGAATGGGCCATCCGTTGAGCGAGGGCACGGTGACGCCAGAGCGCTATGCGGCAGGCCGGCACATCAGCGTTTCACGGCGTGGCCGCGAGAAAGGGCCGATCGACGAGGCCCTGAACCGGCTCGGGCTGCAGCGGACAGTCGTGTGCATGGTTTCCGGTTTCTCGGCAGCCCTTGCCATGGCCCGCACATCAGACCTGATCGCAAGCGTTCCGGAGCGGCATACCGAGGGTGCACGCACCGGCATGCACAGTTTTCCCCTGCCGGTTGCCACCGCCGAGGTCACCATCTCCATGCTCTGGCATCCGCGCCTCGATGCCGATCCGGCGCAACGCTGGTTGCGCGACCGCGTGCGGGAGGTCTGCGCGGCGTCGCGCTGACAACGATGAGAAGCCTGCGCCAACCGCCCAGGCTTCTCATCTGTCCCGTCTATTCGGTTTGGCGTTTCTGCAAATGCCTCAGTGCGCCTAGTGTGAGCGTCGCCATGACCGAACAGTAGCCCACCAGCGGCCACGCCGTGTCTCCATCAAGCAGGATGACGAACAGCGTGCCGAGGATGCCGACGACAAGGCTCTGGATGCAGAAGTAGAGCGCGACGGCGGTTCCCGCGACATCGCCGAACGCCTCGAGCGCACCGTTCGCGGTGACTGAGACAGTGAAGACGATACCCGCGGCAACGACCCACATCGGTAAGACGAATGTCGCGAAGGACGGCGCCGCGAACAGTTGCCCGGCCGCAAGCAGAGCCGCGCCGAGCAGCAACATCGCCATACCTCTGATAGCACTGCCCGCGACGCCCCAACGTGCAATGAACTTTTTGGCGAAGCGGGTGGTCACG
>NZ_RZRK01001314.1:0-944 GCF_003997835.1 Mesorhizobium sp. M7A.F.Ca.CA.004.12.1.1 | reverse complement strand
CTCCCAACTACTCCTGCGTCCGCTTCTGCGTGATCAGGTCCAGCCGCTCGCGGTCGGAGCGTTCGCGTTCGTCGCGGTTGCGTACGTCCTTGTAGGCGCGCTCGACCATGTTGGTGCGGGCGGTCGCCGCGGCGATGAGGCTGGCTTCCTGCCTGGCGCTCGCCAGGTTCGCTTCCTGGCGCACCACCGCCTGGGCAATGCGGCGATGGTAGAGATCGGGAAACAGGGCGGAGAGCGAATCGGCCTGGTCGAAATGGCCGACCAGTTCCTTGGCCTCGGCCTCGGCGGCACTGGCCGCCGCAAGGAAGGTGGCGTGGCGGGTTTCGTGCAGCGCCTTCAGCTGTTCCTGAACCTTGACCAGCTTCTTGAGGCGGTCCTTGCGCGTGCTCATTTCTATCTCGCCAATGTCAGATCGACGAAGCCGTCGACGAACAGCGACAGCATGGTGCCGACGGCGAAATAGAAGATGATCATGCCGCCGGCGATGATGAAGGGCTGGGAGATGAAATAGATCGGGATCTGCGGCGTCAGCTTGTTGACGAAGCCGATCGTCAGATTGACGAGAATAGCATAGGCGACGAACGGGCTGCCGAGGCGGATGACCAGGAAGAACGTGTCCGACACCGTGTCGGTGACATCGACGAGGGCGGCCTGCGGGTTGAAGAAGACGTTGACCGGCGCGACCGTGTAGGAGGAAACCAGCGCGCGTATTATCTCGTGGTCGAAATCGAAGACGAACAGCATCAACAGCGCCGAGAACGAGATGATTGCGGCAAGGGCTGCCTGGGGTTCGGGCTCCTCGATCGCCGGTCCGCCGGTGCCGCCATAACCGACCAGCATGGCGATGGCCGAGCCCATGAAGCGCAGGGCTTCCATGTAGAGCCTGGTCATGGCGCCGATCAGGCCGCCGACCAGAAGTTCCGAGATGATCATCGGCACAAGTA
>NZ_RZRK01001313.1:0-945 GCF_003997835.1 Mesorhizobium sp. M7A.F.Ca.CA.004.12.1.1 | reverse complement strand
GTTCTACTTCTTCAGCTGGTCGCGGAGAGCGGCGAGCTTGGCGAAGGGCGAATCCGGATCGAAACGCACCGGACGCTCCTCGCGCGGCTTCGGCTGGAAGGCCGGCTTGCCGCCTTGCGGACCACCTTTGCCATCAGGCCTGCCACCCTTCCAGTCGGGACGGCCTTCGCGGCGGTCGGGACGTTCGCCCTGCGGCCTGCCATCACGTCGCTGTTCGCCTTCGGCCTGCGGCTTGGGCTTGAATTTCGAGCGGTCGAAGCGCGGCTTGCCGGCTCCATCGCGCCGTCCTTCATGGGCCGGGCGTTCTCCGGGTGCAGCAGCGGCCGGTGCGCCGGCGGCATCCGCAGGCGCATCGCTTCGGCCGCGCGCTTGTCCGTTGCGCGGGCGATTGTTCCTGCGGTTGTCATCGCGGTTGCGCGGGCGCTGTTCGAAGCGGCCCTGACGCCACAACAGGATGGGTTTTGGTGCTTCGGCTTCCGGCGCGGGTTCGCCGACAGCTGCTTCAGTCACCGCCACAGGTTCGTCCGGCGCGGCGTCCGTTGCGGGCGCGGCATTTGCCGCCAGGTCGGCCGTTGCGGCTTCTTCTGCCGCTGCGGCTTCAGTCTCGGCAGCTTCAGCCTCTGCCTGCGGTTCAGCCGGTGCCGGTTCAGCAGCAGCCTCGGCAACAGGCGCTTCGTCTTGCACGGTTTCGACCGGAGCGTCCGCCTGTTCTTCCACGGCAGGCGAAGCAGGTTCCGCCGCGGCGTCGGAGGTGATTTCGGCGGGAATTTCGGCCGCGGTTTCCGAAACGGCCACTGCGTCCGATGCCGCCTCCGACTCTTCGACGGCTGCCTCTGCTGCGGCATCCGTTGCCGCGGCTTCGGCCGATTTGGCCTGCTCGGCTCGTTCAGCTTCTTCCGTCGCCAGTTTCGCCACCGCCGCTTCGCGGGCGGCGTTGTCCTGCGC
>NZ_RZRK01001312.1:0-947 GCF_003997835.1 Mesorhizobium sp. M7A.F.Ca.CA.004.12.1.1 | reverse complement strand
CGCTGCCCTGGGGCCAGGCGTTCGAGAAATTCCTGACCATGGTGCAGGCCGGCGATACGCCTGACATCGTCGAAATGCCGGAACGCTGGATGGGCCTCTATGCCAACAATGCCCAGCTCGAGGATCTCGGACCGTATATGGCCAAATGGGATGATGCCAAGACGCTGGGCGACCGCGCCAAGCAGTTCGGCTCGACCGTCAACAACACCCAGTTCATGATCCCCTACGGCTACTATGTGAACGCGCTGTTCTGGAACAAGAAGCTGTTCAAGGAGGCCGGCCTCGACGGACCGCCGGCGACGCTCGACGATTTCATCGCCGATTCCAAGAAGATTTCCGCGCTCCCGGGGAAGTACGGCTACTGCCTGCGCGGCGGGCCGGGCGCCTTCAACGGCATGCACATGTTCATGAACATTGCTGCCGGCAAGGGCGGCTACTTCAACGAGGACGGCACTTCGACGATCAACGAAGAAGGCTCGGTCAAGGGCCTGCAGATGCTGGCCGACATGTACAAGGACGGACTGGCGCCGAAGGATGCCGTGAGTTGGGGTTTCAATGAAACGGTCACCGGCTTCTATTCCGGCACCTGTGCCATGCTCAACCAGGATCCGGACGCGCTGCTCGGCATCGCCGACAAGATGAGCGCCGACGATTTCGCCGTGGCGCCTTTGCCGGTCGGGCCGAGCGGCAAATCCTATCCGACGCTGGGCTATGCCGGCTGGGCGATGTTTGCCAACTCGCAGCACAAGGACGACGCCTGGAAGCTGATGGCGACGCTTCTGTCGCCGAAGGACAATCTGGAATGGGCCAAGGAAGTCGGCGTCGTTCCGATCCACAACGGCGCCGACCAGGATCCCCATTTCAAGACGGAGCAGTTCAAGGGCTGGTTCACGGAGCTCAGCGACAGCTCCAAATATGAAATGGTCACCCCGCCGACGCATCTGGAG
>NZ_RZRK01001311.1:0-950 GCF_003997835.1 Mesorhizobium sp. M7A.F.Ca.CA.004.12.1.1 | reverse complement strand
GTGCGGTCAAGGCACAGGACAAGGCGCTGCGGCCGCCGACGACCAGCGGCAAGGGCGGCGGTAGCGGCCTTGCACTCGATGTCACGGTCAACGCGCCGAACCAGATCTTCATCCAGGGCAGGGGCGTCGATGCCGAACTTGGCGGCTCGCTGAAGCTGACCGGCCCGGCCTCGTCGCCGCAAGCGGTCGGCACCTTCACCCTGCAGCGCGGACGGCTGTCGATCCTCGGCAAGCGGCTGACCTTCACCGAAGGCACGGTCGGATTTTCCGGCTCGCTGGTGCCCTATCTCAATTTGACGGCGACCACGACGACGACCGGCGCCACCGTCACCATCGTGGTGTCGGGCGAGGCGACCAATCCGAAGTTCACCTTCTCCTCGGTGCCGGCGCTGCCCGAGGACGAGGTGCTGGCGCAATTGATCTTCGGCCGCTCGATGTCGAATCTGTCGCCGCTGCAGATCGCCCAGTTGGCCGAGGCCGCCGGGCAACTGGCCGGCGTCGGCGGCTCGACGTCGCTGCTCGAAAACCTGCGCAGCGCCATTGGTGTCGACGACCTCGACGTCACCACCGACGACCAGGGCGGCACGGCGGTTTCGGCGGGCAAATACCTCAACGACCGCACCTATGTCACGATCCAGAAAGGCGACAAGCCGGGCTCGGGCAAGGCTACGATCGACCTCAATGTCGGGCGCGGCGTCAAGCTGCGCGGCGAGGCCAACGATGCCGGCGAAGCCAAGGGCGGCATCTTCTACGAGAAGGAATACTGATAGTTCGGCAGGACTTTTGGCCTCATGATGGATCGATTCTGGCGCTGTCCGGGCTGGAGTAAATGTCTCAGTTTAATCGACTACCGAGATTCCAGAAGAATCCGTCGGACAGTAGCAAATTTGCGCCAAGACTGTCGTTATCACGCGAACCGCTCCCCTTTCAAAGTTGCACATTCCCTAACA
>NZ_RZRK01001310.1:0-950 GCF_003997835.1 Mesorhizobium sp. M7A.F.Ca.CA.004.12.1.1 | reverse complement strand
GCTCCAGCGTGCCGGAGATGGCGTGCGGCAGGCCGGCGACGATGCCGGAGAAGATGATCAGCGAAATGCCGTTGCCGATGCCGCGGGCGGTGATCTGCTCGCCGAGCCACATCAGGAACATGGTGCCGCCGAGCAGCGTGAGGACGGTCGAGACGCGGAAGAACATGCCGGGATCGCTGACGATGCCGTTGCCGCCTTCCAGACCGACCGAAATGCCATAGGCCTGAACCAGCCCAAGCAGCACGGTACCGTAGCGCGTGTACTGGTTGATGACCTTGCGGCCCTGCTCGCCTTCCTTCTTCAGCGCTTCCAGCGACGGGATGACCGAGGTCATCAGCTGCATGATGATGGAGGCGGAGATGTAAGGCATGATGCCGAGCGCGAAGATCGCCATGCGCTCCACGGCGCCGCCGGCGAACATGTTGAACATGCCAAGCACGCCCTTGCTCTGCGAGGAGAAGGCCTGGGCGAAGGCGTCGGGATTGATGCCGGGAAGCGGGATGTAGGTGCCGAGGCGATAGACGAGCAGCGCGCCGATCGTGAACCAGATGCGCTTCTTCAAATCCTCCGCCTTGGCGAAGGCCGAGAAATTCAGATTCGAGGCTAATTGTTCAGCAGCCGAAGCCATGCCTGATTCTCCGCTTGGTAACGCTTGATGGCCCTGAGGTCAGGCGGCGCGTTTCACCGAAGCTCACGAGATAAGCTCCGGGCTCTAAACATGCAAGCGGCCGCGTTGACGCGGCCGCCTCGTCGAGCAGATCAAAGCGCAATCGTGAGCAAAAACGGATCCCACTCCTGCCGATCGCGCTTCAAATTGCCGTTACTCGGCAGCTGCCTTTTCCTGCGGCAGCTTGACCGAACCGCCGGCCTTTTCGATCTTCTCGATCGCGGCCTTGGAGGCGCCGGCGACGTCAAAGGCGAGCTTCGCCTTGATCTCGCCGTCCGAGAGG
>NZ_RZRK01000130.1:0-10468 GCF_003997835.1 Mesorhizobium sp. M7A.F.Ca.CA.004.12.1.1 | reverse complement strand
AGACTGCTCCAGCGCTGTCAGCCGGCCCTCCTGCGCCGTCGTAGCCTCGCCGGCCGACTTCACCAGCGCGTCGAGGCCAGCCAGTTTCTCGTTGAGCGGACCGAGATCGACCGGCGCCGAGCTGCCGGCCTTGCCGAGGGCGGCGACCGCCGTCTCGATCTGCGCAACCTTGTCGCCCAGTGCGGCGACCCCGGCCGCGTCGCCTGCTCCACCTTTCTCGACAGCCGATTTCAGCGCCGCCACATCGGCCTTGACCTGTTCAAGGCCCGAGGACAGGCCGACCATCTTCGCCGCTCCATCGCCGTTGCCGCCGGCGTCCTTCAAACCGGCGATTTCGGTCTTCAGCGAGGCGATGTCGCCGTTGACGCCATCGAGCGAGACGCCGGCACCGGAACCCGGCGCGCCAAGCAGGCCGGCAAATTGCAGCCCGCCGGCGCCGACCAGCGCGATGACGCCGCCGATGATGCCGGCGGCGACGCCGTTGAGGCCGCCGCGCTTTTCAAGGGGTGGCGCCATTTTCTCGTCCCGTGTCTCGGGTTTCGCCTTGTTGCCGTCGGTCTGCGTGCGCTTCGCCGATGCGTCCTCGAAACTGTAGTCGTAGGCTTTGGTCTTGCCGGCCGGCGCATCGGACGATCCGGGCTCGTCGGACGATCCGGGCTCGTCGGACGATCCGGGATAGGGGATCTCGGCCTCGCTAGCGGGCTTTGTCGCCGCTGCCGACGGCTGCTCCGGTTCGGCCCGGGCGTCGGTATGCTCCCAGGGCTCGAGATCGGTCTGGTCGGCGTGAACCGGCTCTTCGGGAACCTCGGGTTGCGAAGCGTTCGCTGCTTCCTCGGCCTTCGCCTCGTCTGTCCGGGCCTCCTGCGTGGCGGCGTCCTCGTCGGCGATGCGTGAGACGGCGCCCGGCTCGAGATCGATGGTCACCGGCTCGCGGCGGCTTTTCGAGTGTCGCATCTTCGGCGTCTTGACCATGCCTGGGCTCCGCACAATTCGCTTCGTCTCAACGCCTGGCGGCGCATGATGGTTCAGAAAGGGTCTAGCACATCACCAAGCGGTGAAAAGGGGCGGTGTGATGACGCGGCTCAGCGCGGCGCCTGCAAAAGCGCCAGCAGTGCCTCCTCGTCGGGCTGCGCGGCAATGCGGATCCTTTCGCTGGCGACATCGTCGAAGGCTGCGGCGATGCGCGTGGAAAGCGCAAAAACCCACGTTTTTTCGAAGAGACCGCGCAGAGCGGGCAGTCTTGCCAAGGGCTGCAGAGCCGCCGACGACGTGGATGAATAGAGAAACACAGAGGAGGAAGGTTGACCCGACAGGCGTTCGAGGATGACTTCGTCCGAATACCCCATTGTCAGCGTGTCATAAGTCTCGACGGCGTGGACCCGAACGCCCGCCGTCCCGAGCCTCTGTTCGAACGCCGGAAAACGCACGCGTCCGCAGAGGTAGACAATCGTCTTTCCAGAAAAATCGACGGCGAGACTGTCGGCCAGCGCCTCCGCATCGCCCGGGCCTTCACTGACCGACAAAAACCCCGCTCGACGCGCCGCTTGCGCCGTCCTTTTGCCGACCGCATGACAAGGCAAGGCGGCGAGCGTCGCGATGATTTCTTCCGGCGCATGACGCATGGCATTGGCGCTGGTGACGGCCACTGCGACGGCATTGTCCGGGATCAGTCCGGCGGCGACGGGCAACGCCTTTGTTTCGGTCAGGGGCAAAAGAACCGGCTGAAAACCTGCCTCCTCAAGCCGATGCGCCGTGCGCGAAGCACCTGGTTCCGGCCTGGTCACCAGGACGCGAAGCATTTCAGAGCCAGCCGTCGAAGAACTTTTCGCCGGCCTTGGCGCGCACGCTCCGGGCCGCTTCACCGCCGATGCGGGCGGCGTCTTGCGCCGGCCCCTGCAGCTCGACCGTGTGCGACTGCGTGCCGTCGGGCGAGATGATCAGCCCGGCAAAAGACAGTTTTCCGGCCTCGATCGCCGCATAGCCGGCGATCGGCGTGCGGCAGGAGCCATCGAGCGCCGCCAGGAAGGCACGCTCGCAGGCCAGCGCCTGGCCGGTCGGCACATCATGGACGGCTGCCAGCATTTTTTCGACATCGCGGTCGCCGATACGGGTTTCGATGCCGATCGCGCCTTGCCCCGGCGCCGGCGGGAAGACATCGAGCGGTATCAGATCGGTGACGACCTGCTCGAGCCCAAGCCGCTTCAGCCCGGCATAGGCCAGGATCGTGCCGGCGGCGACGCCTTCTTCGAGCTTGCGCAGCCGCGTCTGCACATTGCCGCGGAACATCACCACGTCGAGATCCGGCCGCATCCGGCGGATCAGCGCTTGCCGCCGCAGCGACGACGAGCCGACTTTCGCCCCCCGCGGCAGTTCGGCGATCGTCTTCGCCGCCTTGCCGACAAAGGCGTCGCGTGCATCCTCGCGCGGCAGGAAGGCCGAGAGTTCGAGACCGTCGGGCAGTTGCGTCGGCATGTCCTTCGACGAATGCACGGCGATGTCGATCCGGCCCGCCAGCAGCGCCTCCTCGATCTCCTTGGTGAACAGGCCCTTGCCGCCGGCTTCCGACAGCGGCCGGTCCTGGATGCGGTCGCCGCTGGTCGAGATGACGACCACCTCGAACGCCTCCGCCGGCATGCCATGCGCGGCCATCAGCCGCGCCTGCGCCTCATGCGCCTGTGCCAGCGCCAGCGGGCTGCCGCGTGTTCCGATTCTCAAGATTGTTTGCATGGCGCGCAGTCCGTGATAACCCCCCGGCAAGCGAGGCTTTTCCGGGGTTCTCCTAACGGGGAAAGCCCCATGATACAATCTTTAGGGACAGCGACGAATTGATCCGCGTGCTGGGCATAGAGACGAGTTGTGACGAGACCGCCGCCAGCGTGGTGGCCATCGACAGCGACGCCGCGCCAAAAATCCTGTCCAACATCGTGCTCAGCCAGATCGAGGAGCATGCCGCTTTCGGCGGCGTCGTGCCGGAAATCGCCGCGCGCGCCCATGTCGAGGCGCTGGACGGCATCATCGAAGCGGCGCTTGCCGATTCGGGCACGGCACTCGCCGATATCGACGCGATTGCCGCCACCGCCGGCCCCGGCCTTGTCGGCGGGCTGATCGTCGGGCTGATGACGGCCAAGGCGATTGCCGCTGCGGCGAACAAGCCGCTGATCGCCATCAACCACCTCGAAGGCCATGCCCTGACCGCAAGGCTGACCGACGGGCTCGACTTTCCCTATCTCTTGCTGCTGGTCTCCGGCGGCCATACGCAAATCGTCGCCGTGCGCGGCGTCGGCGACTATCAGCGCTGGGCAACGACCATCGACGACGCGCTCGGCGAAGCCTTCGACAAGACGGCCAAGATGCTTGGCCTGCCCTATCCCGGCGGGCCGAATGTCGAGAAGACGGCACAGGCCGGCAGTGCCTCGCGCTTTGCCTTTCCGCGCCCGATGAAGGGCTCGGCGCAGCCCGACTTCTCCTTCTCCGGCCTCAAGACCGCCGTGCGCCAGGCGGCGAGCGCCATTGCGCCGCTGAGCGACCAGGACGTCGCCGACATCTGCGCTTCGTTCCAGGCAGCGGTGGCCGATGCGCTGGCCGACCGCGTCTCCCGCGCGCTGACGCGCTTTCGCGAGACATTTCCCGGCACGAAAAACCCGGCCCTCGTCGTTGCCGGTGGTGTCGCCGCCAACCGCACGATCAAGATCATGCTGGAGCGGCTCTGTGCCGAGACCGGCTTCACCTTCATTGCACCACCGCTGAAGCTCTGCACCGACAATGCGGCGATGATCGCCTGGGCCGGTGTCGAGCGGCTGCGCGCCGGCATGGCGCATGAGAACGGCTTCGATTTCGTGCCGCGCTCGCGCTGGCCGCTGGATAGCATCTCGGCGCCGATGGTCGGCTCCGGCCGGCGCGGAGCCAAGGCATGAACGAGCGGGCAATGGGCGGCAACGACACCGCGCCGACCGGCTGGCGCGTTGCCGTGCTCGGCGGCGGGGCCTGGGGCACTGCCTTGGCCTTGGCCATGCTGCGCGCCGGCCATTTCGTCCGCCTTTACGCGCGCGACCCGGACACCGTAGCCGCTATCGACCGCGGCGAAAATCCACGCTATCTGCCTGGCATTACGCTCCAGCCCGGCATCGTGGCGACGAGCAACATCCAGGCCGCGCTCGACGGTGCCGACTGCGTGCTGGCGGTGACGCCGGCCCAGTCGCTGCGGACTACGCTGGCGGCAGCGAAGGACCATATGCCGGCCGGTGTCCCGCTGGTTCTGTGTGCCAAGGGCATCGAAAGCGAGACCGGCGCCTTGCTGTCGGCGATCGTCGAAGAAATCCTGCCGCTCAATCCGGTTGCCGCTCTGTCGGGTCCGAGCTTCGCCACCGACGTCGCCCGCGGCCTGCCGACGGCCGTTGTGGTCGCTGCCCGCGACGAGGCATTGGCCGCCGATCTCGCCGCCCGCTTTTCCGCCGAAAACCTGCGCTGCTATTCGAACGACGACCTGATCGGCGTCGAGATCGGCGGCGCCTTGAAGAACGTCTTTGCCATTGCCGCAGGTGCCGTCACTGGCGCGGGTCTCGGTGCCAGCGCCCAGGCCGCCATGGTGACGCGCGGCTTTGTCGAGCTGCGCCGCATCGGCGCTGCCTTCGGCGCCAGGCCCGAAACGCTGATGGGGCTGTCCGGCCTTGGCGACCTGCTGCTGACCTGCTCGTCCACCCAGTCGCGCAATTTCGCCTATGGCCTGGCGCTCGGCCAAGGCAAGCCGCTTGCCGGATTGCCGCTCGCCGAAGGCGTGCCGACGGCGGCGATCGCTGCCCGCATCGCCACCGAGCGAAACATCGACGCGCCGATCATTGCCGCCGTCGCCGCCATACTGGACGGTGCCATCACCGTCCGGCAGGCTGTGACGGCCTTGATGACCCGGCCGCTGAAGACCGAAACCAACGATTGATCCCCACGACTTTGAACGATCAGGAGAAAAAGATGCTGTTTGCTGTGATTTGCAAGGACAAGCCCGGAAGCCTGCAGGTGCGCCTCGACACGCGGCCCGAGCATATCGCCTTTCTCGAAGGGTTGAACGGCGACAAGAAGCTGGCCTTCGCCGGTCCGTTCCTTGATGCCGAGGGCAAGCCCAATGGCAGCCTCGTGGTCGTCGAAGCGTCCGACCTGGCTGGCGCCCAGGCTCTTTCGGCGGCCGACCCCTACGCCAAGGCCGGGCTGTTCGAAAGCGTCGAAATCCGCCCGTGGAACTGGACGTTCAACAAGCCGGCGGCTAGTTAATCCCGGTCGCCCGCGCGACGCCTAGGAGGAGAAAGACATGAACTACTGGCTGTTCAAATCCGAGCCATTCAAGTTCTCCTTCGAGATGCTGAAGGCCAAGGGCAAGGCCGGCACGCAATGGGACGGCGTGCGCAACTACGCCGCGCGCAACAACATGAAGGCGATGCAGATCGGCGATCTCGGCTTCTTCTACCATTCCAACGAGGGGCTGAACGTCGTCGGCATCGCTGAAGTCTGCGCGCTTGCCCATCCCGACACCACCTCGGACGATCCGCGCTGGGAATGCGTCGACATCCGCGCCGTAAGGGATGTGCCGAACCCGCCGACGCTGGAGCAGGTCAAGGCCAATCCGAAGCTTGCCGACATGGCGCTGGTGCGGCTCGGCCGGCTTTCCGTGCAGCCGGTGACGCCGGCCGAATGGAAGGAAGTCTGCCGCATGGGCGGCTTGACGCCGGCTCCGTGACGGCGCTGACGCCCAACAGCGCGAGGCAATTCATTCTCGACAACACGGCGCTGATGGCGCCGCCGCACGTCCCGGAGATCCTGCTTCATCTTGCCGACGAAGCGCATGATTTGTGGCAGCGGACCGAGGATGAGCTGGTCGAGATCGGCCTGCCACCGCCTTTCTGGGCCTTTGCCTGGGCCGGCGGCCAGGGCCTTGCCCGCTATGTCCTGGACAATCCCGGCACGGCGCGGGGCAAGCGTGTGCTCGACTTCGCTTCCGGCTCCGGCCTTGTCGCCATCGCTGCCGCCAAGGCAGGTGCCGCCAAGGTGATCGCAACCGACATCGATCCGTTCTGTGCCACCGCGATCCGGCTCAACAGCGAGATCAACGGTGTCGGGACCGAATTCCTCGGCACGGATTGCATCGGCACCGATGCAGGTTGGGACGTGGTCCTGGCCGGTGATGTTTTCTACGACAAATCTTTCGCGGACCGGCTGATGCCATGGTTCGCAACGCTGAAGGCGCGCGGCGCCGAGATCCTCGTCGGCGATCCCGGACGGTCGTATCTGCCGAAGGCAGGGCTGGAGCCGCTTTCTGTGTATGAAGTGGCCGTCACGCGGGCGCTGGAGGATGCGCTGGTCAAGCGCACGACGGTCTGGCGGTTCGCTTGACGCGATCGCCGAACAGGCGTTCCATCACATACAGATCAGAGGGGGAGCTCATGGATTTTTCAGCAGTGAACTGGCTGGCGGTGGTCGCTGCCGCGATCGCCGCGTGGCTGTTCGGCGCCGCTTGGTACATGGGCCTGAGCAAGGCGTGGCTGAAGGCCGCCAAGCTCGATCCGGCGATGATGAAGAAGTCGCCGCTGCCCTTCGTCATCAGCTTCATCGCCGAACTGGTCATGGCCACCATATTGGCCCTGGTCGTCGGCGCGATGACCGGCGGCGAGCCGACATGGATCGCCGGACTTGTCTTCGGCTTCGTGCTCTGGCTGGGTTTCGTCGCCACGACGCTCTCGGTCAATCACCGCTACGAGAATTTCGGCTGGGACCTGACCCTCATCGACGGCGGCCACTGGCTCGGCGTGCTGCTGATCATCGGCGCCGTGATCGGCTGGTTCGGCGCGGCGGCAACCTGATCAAGAAGGAGTAGGGCAGTAAGGCAGTAGGAAATAGGGGCAGACGGCACCGACGCCTATCCCTACTGCCCTGCCCTACTGTCCTACTGTCCTACTGTCCTACTGCCCTTTGTCCGTGGTCCGCGTCTTGGCGACTTCCTCGAGCATCCATTCGCGAAAGGCGACGATGCGTGGATCGTCGGCGGTATTTTCGGGATAGACCAGGAAGTAGGCGAACTCGGGCGCCACCCGCAGGCCGAGTTCGAAAGGCTGCACCAGCCTGCCCTGGGAAAGGTCGTTCGCCACCATGGCGAAATCGGCGAGCGCAACGGCATTGCCGTCGAGCGCTGCCTGGACGGCATCCGTGGAGTTGCCGAAGACGACGGTCCGGCTGTCGTCGAAATCAGTGATGCCGGCCGCGGCCATCCACATCCGCCAGTTCGGCCACGTCACGCCTTGCCGCGACCATTCAATATGCGCAAGCGTGTGGTTGAAGAGGTCGCGCGGCTCACGCAGCGGCGGACCGGACGTCAAGAGGCTCGGGCTGCACACCGGAATGAGAATGTTGTCGAACAGCCGGTGGGTGCGAAGACCCGGATATTTGCCGGCGCCGAAACGGATGCCGACATCGATGTCATCGAGTTCGAAATCCCGCACTTCATAGGCAATGTCGAATCGCAATTCGATATCGGGGTGATGCTTGCGAAAATCGTCGACGCGTCGCATCAGCCATTTTGACGCGAACTGCGCGTCGAGCGTTACCTTCAAAAGGGCGGTGCCGCGCGCCAGCTTTTGCGCCCGCGAAACGGCCCGGCCAAGCAGGTCGAGCGCGTCGGCCGAGGCGTCGAACAGCACCGTCCCCGCCTCGGTGAGCCGGATCGTGCGGCTGGTGCGTGTGAACAGCACCAGCCCGAGTTGATCCTCGATTTCCTTGATCTGATGGCTGACGGCGGCCGGCGTCAGGCCGAGCTCGTCGGCGGCACGGGTGAAATTGAGGTGCCGGGCCGCTGCTTCCAGTGTCCTCAAGGCACGAGTCCCGGGCAGAAGACGAGCCATCCTATCCTCAAATAAAACTTGATGATCCAGAGAAAACTACTCGTTTCTCGCAGAGATTTCAATCTGGCATCATCCATCCATCGAAACATCATCAAGCCGGATTTGATATCCGGGGAGAACGGAGCACACCATGTCCATCATCGTTTTGAATTCATCGACACCCCGCCCGGCCTGGCTGGCCGAAACTCTCGACTGGCTGCGTCACGCCCGGGTCGCGATACGCCTCGCCCGCCGCGACATTACCTACCAGAACGTCGAGGATCTCTCCGATCGCCAACTGCGCGATATCGGCGGCGAGCGCCGTGACGTCGCTCGCGCAATGGACAGGGAGCTTGGCCGGCTGGGCCTGCTAGACATGGGCTGGCAGAGACCGCGAAGGTCAGGGAATAGGCAGTAGGAAATAGGCAGTAGAGGAAAATTTAAGTCAGCGCCGACAGGTAGCCTACTGCCTACTGCCTACTGCCTACTGCCTACTGCCTACTGCCTACTGCCTACTGCCTACTGCCCTACTATCTCACCACCCTCACCACCGTCCGGTCCGACAGCAGTGGCAGCAGCCGCGCCATGGTTTGCGCCGTGACAGCCACACAGCCTTGCGTCGGCGTGAAGCCGGGGCGCGCCAGATGGAAGAAGATGGCGCTGCCGCGCCCGCGCCGGCGCGGCGACAGGTTCCAGTCGAGCACAAGGCAGGCGTCGTAGAGCCGGTCGTCGCGCCGCATGCGTTCGTGGCTGGCGCCATAGGGTATCTTGACCGGCCTGTTGTAGTTGCGGTCTTCGGGCACTTCGCACCAGCCCAGATCGGGCCCGATCGGCGTCATCGCCAGACGGGTCCTGCGGCCGCTGGAGAACTGATCTCCCCGGAAATACCCCGACAATATCCGCATCGCGGCCAGCGGCGTGGCGCCATCGCCTTCGCGCTTGCCGGCCGAGATGCCACCGCGCCCCAACGCACAGGCAAACACCGTTTTCCCGGCCTGCAACAGGCCCTGGCTTGGATGCCCAGGCCTCGCCCGCACGGTCAGCACACGCAGCCCTTTTCGCAAAATTGCGCCGGCTGCATTGCGATCGTGTTTTTTCTTGTATGATCGTGCCACGGAACAAATCACTGTGAACGGCTGTTGCGCCGGTCAGCTTCCGCATAAACAGGCAGCGGTCAACTGAATTTTCTTTTCAAAACAACGGATTGATCCATGACTTCACGCACCATACTGATCGTCGACGATGATGATGACCTGCGCGGCACACTGGTCGAGCAATTATCCCTTTACGAGGAATTCGACGTGCTGCAGGAATCGACTGCGGCAAAAGGTGTCGCCGCAGCGCGCGGCGGCCTCATTGATCTGCTCATCATGGACGTCGGACTGCCCGACATGGATGGCCGCGAAGCGGTGAAGATCCTGCGCAAGGGCGGCTACAAGGCGCCCATCATCATGCTGACCGGCCACGACACCGATTCGGATACGATTCTTGGTCTCGAGGCCGGCGCCAACGACTATGTGACGAAGCCGTTCCGCTTTGCCGTGCTGCTGGCACGCATTCGGGCGCAGCTGCGCCAGCATGAGCAGAGCGAGGACGCCACCTTCTCGGTCGGGCCTTATACTTTCAAGCCCAGCCAGAAACTGCTGCTCGACCCGCGCGGCGGCAAGGTGCGGCTGACGGAGAAGGAAGCCTCGATCATCAAATATCTTTATCGCGCCGACCAGAAGGTGGTGACGCGCGACGTGCTGCTCGAGGAAGTATGGGGCTACAATTCCGGTGTCACCACGCACACGCTGGAAACCCATGTCTACCGGCTGCGCCAGAAGATCGAGCGCGATCCTTCCAATGCGGAAATTCTTGTGACAGAAAGCGGCGGCTACAAGCTGGTTCCTTAAACATTTCATTATCCAATGAGCGGTCGGGCGGGGCCGCTTTCGGGTACGATCCAGTTGGAGGGTGGTTTGGATCGAACTCGCAGAGGAGGAGTCGGACTGTCGGTTCGGGGACATAGCTAGATGGCGCTGGATGACGACATCCGCGTCCTGTCCGCCGTGAGGCTCTTCGAGGGCTTCACGCAGGAACAATTGCGCCTGCTCGCCTTTGGCGCCGAGAACACCAGGCTGATTGCCAACCACAAGCTTTATCGCGAGGACGACGAGGCCGATTCCGCCTATATCGTCGTCAGTGGGCGCATCGTGCTCTACCGGGAGCAGGGTGGTGAACGCATCCCGATTGGCACGGCAGGCCCCGGCACAATCCTGAGCGAACTGGCGTTGATCGCCGACACCAACCGGTTGACCAGCGCCTCGGCCGAGATCGATTCGGAAGTGATGCGGCTCAGCCGCAAGATGTTCCGCCGCATCCTGGAGGAATATCCCGAGATCGCGGTCAAGCTCCACCAGCGCATCTCGGAGGAATTTCAGGCGATGATCCGCCGCATCGAGGAACTGGCCCCGCGCTTCTCCGGCTGAAGGCTGCCCGCCTGCGAAGCTGTTGTTTCGCGGCCAAAGGCGGAAGCGCGGCAGCGTCCGTTGACAGGCCCGAGGTGAAATCCTAAAGCACCCCGAAGGCGGCCGGCACAGCAGGCGCCATCACCAGGCTCCTGGGGC
>NZ_RZRK01001309.1:0-953 GCF_003997835.1 Mesorhizobium sp. M7A.F.Ca.CA.004.12.1.1 | reverse complement strand
GTGCGTGTGCCGCGTCTTCTGTTTGGCGCCGCCCAGGCGATCGTCGGCTGCCTCGTCGCCAGCTCGATCTCGGCCGACATCTTTCCGGTCTTCTACCAGGAATGGCCGCTGTTTTTAGGCGTCGTGGTGGCGACCGTCACTGCCTCCAGCCTGCTCGGCTGGCTGATCAGCCGCTGGCGCATCCTGCCCGGCACCACCGCCGTCTGGGGCTCGTCGCCGGGTGCGGCCACCGCCATGGTGCTGATGGCCGGTGCCTTCGGTGCCGACCAGCGCCTCGTCGCTTTCATGCAATATCTGCGCGTCATATTCGTCTCGATGACCGCAGCACTCGTTGCCAAGATGTGGGTCGACACCTCGGGCGTCGAAATCCCGCCCATCGTCTGGTTTCCGCCGATCGACCGCCAGGCCTTCGCCGCCACCATCGGCATCGCGCTGGTTGGCGGCCTGTCGGGAAAGATTTTCCGGCTGCCCTCGCCCTTCTTCCTCGGCACCTTTATCTTCGGCACCGTCGTCCATCTTGGCTTGGGCGTGGAGATGCAATTGCCGCAATGGCTGCTGGCCGTCAGCTACGCCATGGTCGGCTGGTCGATCGGCCTGAACTTCACAACGGCGATCCTGCGCCATGCAACGCGCGCATTGCCGCAGATCATCGCCTCGATCGTGGCGCTGATCGCCTTTTGCGGCGGCCTTGCCTTCCTGATCAGCCATCTCCTGGGCATCGATCCGCTGACCGCCTATCTGGCGACCAGCCCCGGCGGCATGGACAGCATCGCCATCATCGCCGCCGCCGCGCAGAACGTCGACATCTCCTTCGTCATGGCCCTGCAATCGGCACGCTTCCTGATCGTGCTGCTGGTCGGCCCGAGCGTCGCTCGGCTGGTGGCCAGAAGCGTCAGGCAATAAGCAGCGACTAGTCCTCGCCGCCCTCGCCCACGCTATGCGCATCCCGACGC
>NZ_RZRK01001308.1:0-955 GCF_003997835.1 Mesorhizobium sp. M7A.F.Ca.CA.004.12.1.1 | reverse complement strand
GTCATGGCCTTCGAGGCGCGCGAGCAGTTCCGCATCCTGTTCCTCGACAAGAAGAACGCGCTGATCGCCGACGAGGTTCAGCAGACAGGCACCGTCGACCATACGCCCGTCTACCCGCGCGAGGTGGTCAGGCGCGCCCTCGAACTCTCGGCCACCGCCATCATCCTAGTCCACAATCACCCGTCGGGCGACCCCACACCCTCACGAGCCGATATCGAAATGACGAAGGAGATCATCGAGGCGGGCAAGCGGCTGGGCATCGCGGTGCACGACCACATCATCGTCGGGCGGAAGGGATATGCCAGCATGAAGGGCCTGTTGCTGATCTGACGGGCCGGGGGCATGCCAAGACCGTCCGATCAGGCCCGGGCGATCGAATGAAGTGCAGGAAATTCGCCTGCACAATCTTTTACCAAAAAATTTGAAAATTGTTCAATCTTGGAAAGAGGGCCCAAGGTCCGCTCTATCTCTGGATTAAACTTCCAATCGAGAGGAATTCTCTCTTGATTTTTAGAAGACAATTCCGTTGAGGCATCGCATTTTCGCTGCTACCGTTTTGAAACGCTTCAATTGGAACTCCGCCATTGCAACGCAAGCGCCCGACCATAGCGGATGTCGCACGAACCGCCGGTGTCTCCATCGGCACGGTTTCGAATTTCATCAATGGAACGGCAAGCCTGAAGGAAGGCACGCGCGACCGCATCGAGAAGGCGGTTGCCGCGCTGATGTATCGGCCGAGCTCCTTTGCGCGCTCACTGCCGGGCCGCGCGCCACACAGGCCAAAGAACCTCGATCACCTGCCAAGACTTCTGGTCGCCGGTAGGGTGAGTGTCGACTTCCTGTGCCGCGTCGACGTGCTGCCGCATCGCGACGACCGGATCACCGCCAGCCACATCGACAAGGCGCTGGGTGGCCCCGCAGCCAATCTCGCGGTTGCCGCCGCCGGCATCGGAGC
>NZ_RZRK01001307.1:0-957 GCF_003997835.1 Mesorhizobium sp. M7A.F.Ca.CA.004.12.1.1 | reverse complement strand
GATATCGACAAGGATACCGTCGATTTCCAGGACACTTACGACGCGTCGGGCAGCGAACCGAAGGTTCTGCCGGCACGGTTTCCCAACCTTTTGGTCAACGGCTCGGGCGGCATCGCCGTCGGCATGGCGACCAACATTCCACCGCATAATCTCAGCGAAATCTGCAACGGCGCCATCGCCCTCATCGACAATCCGGCGATCGACCTGCCGGCGTTGATGGAGATCATTCCGGGACCGGATTTCCCCACCGGCGGCATCGTGCTTGGCCGTTCGGGCATCTACAACGCCTATTCGACCGGCCGTGGCTCCATCGTCATGCGCGGCAAGGTCAACATCGAACAGCGCGGCAACGACCGCGAGTCGATCATCATCACCGAGGTTCCCTACCAGGTGAACAAGTCGTCGATGATCGAGAAGATGGCTGAACTGGTGCGCGACAAGCGCATCGAGGGCATTTCCGATATCCGCGACGAGAGCGACCGCCAGGGCTACCGCGTCGTCATCGAGTTGAAGCGCGACGCCGTTGCCGACGTCATCCTCAACCAGCTCTACCGCTTCACGCCGCTGCAGACCTCCTTCGGCGCCAATATGGTGGCACTGAACGGCGGCAAGCCGGAAGTGATGAACCTGACCGATATGCTGAAGGCGTTCGTCGCCTTCCGTGAGGAGGTGATCACAAGGCGGACGAAATTCCTGCTGCGCAAGGCGCGCGACCGCGCCCATGTGCTGGTCGGTCTCGCCATCGCAGTCGCCAACATCGACGAGATCATCAAGCTGATCCGCACCGCGCCGGATCCGCAGACGGCGCGTGAGCAGTTGATGGAGCGGCGCTGGCCCTCTGGCGACGTGGAATCGCTGATCCTCCTGATCGATGACCCGCGTCACCGGATCAACGAAGACGGCACCTACAATCTGTCAGAGGAACAGGCGCGCGCCATCCTCGAACTGCGCCTGCAG
>NZ_RZRK01001306.1:0-957 GCF_003997835.1 Mesorhizobium sp. M7A.F.Ca.CA.004.12.1.1 | reverse complement strand
GGGCGCGCTGGCCTTCGAACTTCTTCTTGTTGGCTTCGTTGGCGCGCAGCGCCTTACCCTGCGGCAGCAGGAAGTTACGGGCGAAGCCGTCCTTGACCTTGACGGTATCGCCCATCTGGCCGAGACGGGAAACGCGTTCGAGAAGAATGACGTCCATGGTTTTGTTCCTTCGGTTGGGCGCCAATCGATCGATGAGATCGACGCCGAATGTCTTGGGAACAGGTCAGGAAGCTTGAGCGCCTTTGGCGCTGGTGTCGCTGTCCTGCCTGTTGCGGCAGTTAGAGGTTTTGACCTCAACCCGGGATTTGATGTTCGGCCCTGCGGCGCCCGTCGCCGTGGGAAAGAGCGGGCGGCGAACCGCCCGCATTTGAGATATTAGCGAACCACGTAGGGCAGCAGGCCGAGGAAGCGGGCGCGCTTGATCGCCTTGGCGAGTTCGCGCTGCTTCTTCTGGCTGACGGCGGTGATGCGCGACGGCACGATCTTGCCGCGCTCAGAAATGTAGCGCTGCAGCAGACGCACGTCCTTGTAGTCGATCTTGGGCGCGTTGGCGCCGGAGAACGGGCAGGTCTTGCGGCGGCGATGGAACGGGCGCCGGGTCGGGATCTGATTGATGTCGACCATTATTCTGCACCCCCTTCAAAGCCTTCGCGCGGACGGCGCGGACCACGATCGGCACCGGCGTCGCCGAACGAGCGCGGCGGACGATCGCCACGGTCGCCGCGATCACGATCGCCGAACGAACGCGGACCACGATCGCCACGGTCACGGTCGCCGAAGCCGCCGCGTTCCGAGCGCTCTTCGCGCTTCTGCATCATGGCCGACGGGCCTTCCTCATGCGCCTCGACCTTGATGGTCAGGAAACGCAGCACGTCCTCGGACAGGCCCATCTGGCGCTCCATCTCGTTGAGCGCGGCCGCCGGGCAATTCAGGTCCATCAGCGTGTAGTAAGCCTGT
>NZ_RZRK01001305.1:0-957 GCF_003997835.1 Mesorhizobium sp. M7A.F.Ca.CA.004.12.1.1 | reverse complement strand
CGGGATCAGTCCGACGGCCATCACCGCGGTCAATTGCTTGATGCCGCCCTTGGACACGGCATAGGCGACGGAATTGGGGATGGCCAGAATGGCGTTGATCGAGGACATGTTGATGATCGAGCCGCCGCGTCCCTGTGCGATCATGGCTCTTGCCGCGGCCTGCCCGAGCAGGAAGGGCGCCTTGAGATTGACCCGCTGAACCAGGTCGAACGCCTCCTCGGGGAAGTCGACGAAATCGTCCAGATGGATGATGCCGGCATTGTTGATGAGGACGTCGACGCCGCCGAATCGCTCCGTGGCCTTGGCAACAATATCGGCTGCCATTTCCTGCGTGCATTCGGAGAGATCCGCCGATAGCCAGGCGGCACGCTCGCCCAGACGTTCGGCATGCTCGCGCCCGCGATCGGCCTGTATGTCGACAAGCACCACCTTGGCGCCATCGGCATGAAAGCGCTCGGCGCAGGCAAGGCCCAGGCCTCGTGCCGCCCCGGTGACGATCACGACTTTTCCTGCGTGCTTCACAACCCAATCCCTTTTTCACAATTGCGCATTTATGGATATGTTATCCAATCTATCTTGAACTTCGACGCCATTGCAAGCCCCGGATAAGTGGATCTGTTGGGTCGGTTCCGCAGCCGTTTGCCGTTTCTAAGCCGCTTTTGGCTTTTTTCTGCCAACCATCTTAAGCCGGTTGACTCCACTGAATTAATTGTGATTGGATACTATATTCATAAAGCGACGACGGCGAGGAGTGTAGGCGATGGCGGATGGATCTCAGGAAAGCGAACTGATCGACGCGTTCCGCGCCCTTGCGACGCCGTTGATCAGTGACAATCTCGCTCGTGTCCCCGGGGCTGTCGGGTTACGGCCGTTTCATCGGGTGAGCGGCGTCATGGCGGGGAGGGCGCTGACGGTCAGGACCCGCCCCGGCGACAAACAGGTCATCCATCGTGCGCT
>NZ_RZRK01001304.1:0-958 GCF_003997835.1 Mesorhizobium sp. M7A.F.Ca.CA.004.12.1.1 | reverse complement strand
GCAACGACGCGTTCGTCCTGGCGCCCCACCGACAGCTTTATCGTCGTGCCCGATGGACAATGGCGCAGCGCGTTCTCGACCAGATTGGCGAACATCTGCGTCAACAGCTCGCGATCGCCATGGATCCGGTCCGTCGTTTCCGGTGGTTGCGCCAACGACAGCGACTTTCCGTCGTCCTCGGCAACATCGGCATAGATCTCGGCGATGGTCTGCAGCACCTCGCCCAGATCGACATCGGTGAACCGCGCCCGGCGGGCGCCGGCTTCGATCTGCGCGATGCGCAGCAGCGCATCGAAGGTCTCGTTGATCTGCAGGCTTTCGGCATGCGCCTCGGCCAGTTCGCGGGCGACCTTTTGACCTGACAGGTTCTTTTCGGACGCGGTGTCGAGGATCATCTGCAGCCGGTTGAGCGGCGTCTTCAGGTCGTGGGCGATGTTGGCGCTGACCTGTTTCATGCCTTCGACCAGTGCCGACAGGCGGTCGAGCGCGGCATTGACCTGGCTGGAGACGATGTCGATGTCGTCGCCCTTGCCGGTCAGCGGAATGCGGGTGTCCAGCCGTCCATGCGAGACATCCACCATGGTGGCGGCAATGCCGTCGAGACGGCGCTGGACCCGCGAGGCCAGCAGGGCGCCGCCGGCGACCGCCAGCCCGGTGATGATCAGGGTTCCCCAGCCAAAGCTCATCAGCACGATCCTCTCCAGCTCCTCCGTCTCGGAAAGGCTGAAGGCGACGGTCAGGGTGTTGCCGCCGACGGGGCCGGAATAGGCGCGGTACTCGGCGCCGGGCGGCACGCCGGGCATTTCGGTGTCGAACATCGAGAAACCGTCGGGAAGCCCTGCCGCGGTGAAGTTGCCGGCCAGGCGATTGCCCGTCGCGTCGGTCAGCGAAAACAGCTGCTCCTTTTTGAGGCTGCGCAGGGAGTGGCTGCCGACGGTCTCAACCAGCTCCTTGAGAT
>NZ_RZRK01001303.1:0-959 GCF_003997835.1 Mesorhizobium sp. M7A.F.Ca.CA.004.12.1.1 | reverse complement strand
TCCTGCGCGCGCTGAAGGCGCAAGCGGCGAACTGAGGGCCGAAATGACCGGGACAAGCGCCGAGACATCAGCGACCTCGCCGGAGGCGGTGGCGCAGCATCTGGCCGCCTCGCGCTATCTGGCCGATGAAAGCCTTTCGACCGCCATCTTCCTGGCAATCCGGCTGGGCAAGCCGCTGCTGCTCGAAGGCGCGCCGGGCGTCGGCAAGACGGAAGCGGCCAAAGCGATCGCCGAGCTGCTCGGCCGCGATCTGGTGCGGCTGCAATGTTATGAAGGCATCGACGCCGCGCACGCGCTCTACGAATGGAACTACCAGCGCCAATTGCTTGCCATCCGCCATGCCGGCGAGCATGAGATCGACATCTATGAAGACCGTTTCCTGATCGCCCGGCCGCTGCTGCAGGTGCTGAAGGCGCCGGAACAACGCGTGCTGCTGGTCGACGAGATCGATCGTTCCGACCACGAATTTGAAGCGCTGCTTTTGGAATTCCTGTCCGATTTCCAGATCAGCATTCCCGAGCGCGGCACCATCCGCGCCACGGCGCAGCCGATCGTCATCCTGACCTCGAACCGCACCCGCGAGCTCGCCGAAGCGCTGCGCCGCCGATGCGTCTATCATTGGATTGGCTATCCCGACGCCGAGCGCGAGGCCGCCATCATCATGCTGCGCGCCGGCAATGTGGCTGAAGCAACGGCGCGCGCCGTGGCGACAGCCGTGCAGACCATTCGCGCTCGGCCGCTGGCCAAGCCGCCCGGCATCGCCGAGGCCGTCGAATGGGCCAACGCGGCGACCATCCTGGAGAGAGGCGGCAGCCCGTGGCCGGAAGCCTTCCGCCGCGCCATCGGCGTGCTGATCAAGGACGAGGAAGACCTTTCCTACATCGCACCGGAGCTTGGCCGGATCGTCGAGGAGGCGCTGGCGTGACGCGGGAGGTCATTTTGCAATGCTGGCGGGAGAG
>NZ_RZRK01001302.1:0-961 GCF_003997835.1 Mesorhizobium sp. M7A.F.Ca.CA.004.12.1.1 | reverse complement strand
ATCCGATGGTCGCTCCCAACTACGCGGCCTCGCGTTCGCTGCTGGCGAAATCCATCGGCCTCGGCCGCAAGGCTGCCCCCGTGAAGGCACCCGCCAAGGGCAGGAAGGCCAAGGCCTCGGCCTGAACATTCAGTCCTGAGCCAACAGTTAGGACGACTGGAACAGAAGCCTGCCGGCGAATTCGCCTTGGCAGGCTTCATGTTTTTATGGCTTGGATAGGTGGACGGGTTGCTAGAGCAATTCCAGGAAAATTGTGAAACGGTTTTCCGTCCGGAATTGCCTAAAAACAAGGAGTTAGAGCGGGTCGCCGTTTCCGTGAAACGGTGAACTGCTCTAGGGGAGCGAGCCATGAACTACACCAGGATGGTGATCGAGAAAGAAGCGCCGGAAGAATACGGCTATGACCGTATCCGCTACAATCTTTCGGAAAGTTCGATCGCCGACCAGAAGCTCTCCGACATCGGCCTGTCGCTGCCTGATCTCACGCTTTTCTATGGCGAGCATCGCGGCGACAAGCAGTTGCGTGCACTGATCTCGGCGCAGGATGCCGGCATTTCGCCGGATGATGTCCTGGTCACTGCCGGTGCCGCGGGCGCGCTGTTCATCATCTCGACCTCGCTCTTGTCGGCCAATGACCATCTCGTCGTCATCAGGCCCAACTACGCCACCAACATCGAAACCCCAAGGGCGATCGGCTGCGCCATCAGCTTTGTCGACCTGGCCTTCGAGGAAGGCTTCGCCATTGATGTCGAACGCGTCAAGGCGGCGCTGCGGCCGGACACGAAGCTGATCAGCGTCACCTGCCCGCACAACCCGACCGGCACGATGATGAGCCGAACCGAGCTCGATGCGCTGGTTGCGCTTGCCGAAAGCAGCAACTGCCGTCTGCTGGTCGACGAGACCTATCGCGACCTTTCCTACGGCCGGCGGCTGCCGACGGCTGCCTCACTCAGCCCGAAGG
>NZ_RZRK01001301.1:0-965 GCF_003997835.1 Mesorhizobium sp. M7A.F.Ca.CA.004.12.1.1 | reverse complement strand
GTGGCTGAACTGGTCAAGAAATCCGGCGCCGAATCGGTCGACATCCTGCGCACGCGCATCAAGGAGGCGATGGAGGAAATCCGCGCCGGCTACGAGAAGAAGTAGCGGAAATGGCCGAGGCTGGCTCGTTGCTGCCAGCGGCCCCTGAAGCCTGGGAATCCCGTTTTAGCCTGCGACTGCGCTCGCGGCGTGGCACGATTGCGGCCGAAACCGGCGGAACGGATTCGCGCCGAGCGAATTGACAGAGGCCGTCAGTTCGTGGTCCGGAGGCTTTGGAAGCGATCGGGAAACCAGGAATGAACGAAATACGCCCTAAAGCGCCGCCGACCTACGAGCAGTTGAGGATGATGGCCGGGCAGGAGCTTGGCGTATCGGAGTGGACGACGGTCGACCAGAACCGCATCGACCAGTTCGCCGAATGCACCGGCGACCACCAATGGATCCATGTCGACCCTGAAAGGGCGCGGCGGCAAAGCCCGTTCCGCACGACGATTGCGCATGGCTATCTGACGCTGTCGATCATCGGCGCACTGGCGCTCGGCATGGGTATCGTGCCCGAGAACACCCAGGCTGCCTTCAATTATGGCTTCGACAAGGTGCGCTTCCTGGCGCCGGTCAAGGTCGGCGCGCGCATCAGGCTGCGCATCACGCTGCTGTCCATGGAGGACAGGGGTCCCGGCCAGTATCTCATGAAGGCAGCCAATACGGTCGAGATCGAAGGCGAGGAAAAGCCTGCCTTGACGGCTGAAACGCTGGTCATGCTCTATGAACGCCGCAAGCGGGCAGGCGCCTGAGCCTGTTTGGGAATTCTACTCTCTGAGCGGTGTGGCGCGTCACGAACCCCTGGATTCCGTGCGGCCTGCGGCGCGGGCAGAGAGCAGCGCGAGGACCAGCGCGATCAGCGCCAGCACTGTCGCCGTCTGAAATGTGACCTGCATCCCCCGGGCGGCCTCGGAACTCAGAAG
>NZ_RZRK01001300.1:0-969 GCF_003997835.1 Mesorhizobium sp. M7A.F.Ca.CA.004.12.1.1 | reverse complement strand
GAGGAAATCCATCGCCTGCAGATGCGCGAAACCCGGCGCGCGCAGCTTGCAGCGGTAGGGCTTGTTGGAGCCGTCGGAAACGAGATAGACGCCGAATTCGCCCTTCGGCGCCTCGACCGCGGCGTAAACCTCGCCGGCCGGCACGCGATAACCCTCGGTGTAGAGCTTGAAGTGATGGATCAGCGCTTCCATCGAGCGCTTCATCGCCTGGCGCTTGGGCGGCACCACCTTGCCGTCGAGGTTCGACACCGGCCCGGTGCTTTCCTTGCCGAGCAGGAGATCGACGCACTGGCGCATGATCTTCGCAGACTGGCGCATTTCTTCCATGCGCACGAGGTACCGGTCGAAGCAGTCGCCGTTCTTGCCGATCGGAATGTCGAAATCCATTTCCGAATAGCATTCATAGGGTTGCGACTTGCGCAGGTCCCAGGCAGCACCCGAACCGCGCACCATCACGCCCGAAAAACCCCAGGCCCAGGCATCGGCCAGCGAGACGATGCCGATGTCGACATTGCGCTGCTTGAAGATGCGGTTGCCGGTCAGCAGCTGATCGAGGTCGTCGATCGACTTCAGGAACGGGTCGATCCACTTGCCGATGTCCTCGACCAGTTTCTGCGGCAGGTCCTGGTGGACGCCGCCGGGACGGAAATAGGCGGCATGCATGCGCGAACCGGAGGCGCGCTCATAGAACACCATCAGCTTTTCGCGCTCGACGAAGCCCCATAGCGGCGGCGTCAGCGCGCCGACGTCCATCGCCTGCGTCGTCACATTGAGGATGTGCGACATGATGCGGCCGATTTCGCAGTAGAGAACGCGGATCAGCTGGCCGCGCTTCGGCACTTCGATGCCGAGCAGGCGCTCGGCGGCGAGCGCGAAGGCGTGCTCCTGGTTCATCGGCGCGCAATAGTCGAGCCGGTCGAGATAGGGAATCGCCTGCAGGTAGGTTTTGGCCTCGATCAGCTTTTCGGT
>NZ_RZRK01000012.1:0-20061 GCF_003997835.1 Mesorhizobium sp. M7A.F.Ca.CA.004.12.1.1 | reverse complement strand
CTCCAGTTCCGGCCGCGCCGGCCCCGTCGGACAGCGATCATGTCTTCCATGGCACGCGCGGCGCAGACGTTTTTCACGCGACCACGGGCAATGACAAATATCTCGTCAACAATGCCCATGACAAGGTGATGGAAGCGCCAAGCGGGGGGTTCGACAAGGTCGCGGCCTCGGTGAGTTACGCTCTTACGGCGGGCTCACATATCGAGCAGCTCTCCACCGCCAGTTCGGGTGGCAGGGGGTCCATCAACTTGACCGGCAACGAATTCGATCAAGCTATCTATGGGAATGGCGGCGCCAACAAGATCAATGGTGGCGGTGGCGCCGACAAGATGACCGGCTATGGCGGCAATGACACCTATTACGTCGACAATGCTCACGACAAGGTGGTGGAGCAGAAGGGCAGCGGCATCGATAAAGTCCTCGCCTCTGTGAGTTTCGCCCTATCGGCTGGCTCGCACATCGAACAACTCGCGACCAGCAAGGCGTCCAGCAAGGCCGCGATCGACCTGACGGGCAATGAGTTCGCTCAAACCGTCAAAGGCAACGCCGGCGCCAACAAGATCGACGGCGGCGGTGGAGCCGATACTTTGACCGGCGGCCGCGGCAGTGATGTCTTCGTTTTCAGTACCGCTCTTGGCGACGGAAATGTCGACAGGATCACTGATTTCAACAAAGCCCAGGACAAAATCCACCTCGATCATTCCATCTTTGCCGGTCTCGATCAGGGGGGCCTCTCGTCGGACGCTTTCTTTGCCGGCAAAGCCGCGCATGACAGTTCCGATCACATTGTCTACAACAGTTCGACGGGAGCTCTTTCTTTCGACAGCGACGGCGTCGGAGGCGCAAACCAGATCCATTTCGCGAGCCTCTCTCCGCATCTGTCGATTACCGCATCGTCTTTCCTGGTCACCTGAACCAGCCCAGCGAAGAAATGCTCTAAGAAGTCGGCGAGGCCCCTGGCCTCGCCGACAGATGTTCCGGATGAGTGGACCAACAGCTGACGTGCCGGTTCCGTCCTGAAGACCGGCCACGCAGGCCGAGGGCCGACTTGACGGCCCAGCGCAACCACGCGTCAAAGATTTTTTGCCATCAGCGAACCGCGGAGCTCAGGCACCGCGCCGCCGCAATTGGACACTCGAAAACCTTGGACAACCAAGGTGATGCAGACCAGCCACCCGTACCGGCTCAGGCAAGCACCGCGCTCATCCCGCAAGACACGAGTCGCATGAACGCTCCGGCAATCGCGAGGGAATCTCGCCTCGCTGGTCGCTACCCTTCCAAACATCCCTTGTGTCATTCAAACGGACGAGGACAGGCACCTGGTGTCCCCCTAGCGTGCACTCGGGCGGCATGCGCTCAGAGGTGATGAAACCGGGCCATGGCAGCATCGAGAGCCAATCGGCCATGTGCGCTTGGGAGAGGCAGATGAACCCGCACCTGGTCTGCGTGGGAGGCGAGGATCACGCCTTGAGAGTTCCCTTCCTCATCGCGCTGCGAGAGAAAGGCTTTCGCGTTACGGCGGTCTCGAGCGGTTCTCCCGTACCGTTTCTTCGGCATGACATTTCGCATCACAGGTTCTCCTTCGACCGCTTTGCAAGCGGAGGCGGGGAATGGCGCACTCTCCGAACGATGCGCCGCTTGATGCAGGAGCTTCAGCCTGACATCATCCAGAGCTTCGACACCAAGCCAAATCTGTTGACGCCCCTTTCGGTACGGGGAACTGTTCCGGTCATTCGCACCATCAACGGACTGGGGTGGACGTTCTCATCGCTGGAGCCTCGAGCCCTGGCCTTGCGCCCGGTCTATTGCGCACTGCAATGGCTTGCGTCTTCCTGGACGGCAGCGACCGTATTCCAAAATCGCGACGACCAACTGTTCTTCGAGCGCTTTCGGCTGATCGGCCGCGGAAGTTCGCGACTGATACGCAGTTCCGGAATCGATGTCGATGCGTTCGCAACGGTGCGCCATCTCGGGTCCTCAGCAACGAAGATGCGAAAGGACCTCGGCCTTCAGTCCGCCGAAGTGGTGATCTTCGTCGGCCGTTTGACGCGCCAGAAAGGCGTGGCGACCCTTCTCAATGCGATCCCTCGCATCCTGTCCGCAAGGCCCGCGGCGCGGTTTGTGCTCGTCGGCCCACGAGAATCCGAGGGCTCATTCGCAATCGACAAATCGGAGCTCGATCGGCATGCACCTCATGTGCTGGCCTTGGGTCCACGACGCGATGTCGCCGATCTCCTTGGCATGGCCGATGTATTCGCCTTTCCCACTCAGTATCGTGAGGGGGTTCCGCGTGTATTGCTGGAGGCGGGGCTGGCGGGACTGCCCATCGTGGCCTCAAGGATGCCAGGCTGCAGCGACATCGTCGAAGACGGATGGAATGGCTACCTGGTTGCGCCGCATGATGCCGATGCCCTCGCCTCGCGAACGATAGACTTGCTGTCCGACCGCGCGGCGGCCAAGGCGATGGGCGCCCGTTCTGTTGAACTTGTCCGGAGGCAATTTGCCCTGCCACTGGTGGTCGACCAGTACTGCGATCTTTACGACAACACACTCCGCGCGGGGCACATGCGACCGCTCCCTGCCGTTGGGCTTGGAGGCGGCCTCGCAAATCACCGAGGCGGGGCACATCAATGATCCGGGACGCCTTGCTCGCCCTGGGAGTTGCGATGTCTTATGCGACGCAACTGGGTGTTCCGGGATTGCCGCTCGGCTATGGCGAATTGTTCATCGCGATCTGGATCGTTCTGGCGATTGGACGAATACTCGCCGGCGGTCGTCTCCAGGTCACGCCCGCTTTTGTCCAGCTTGCGAGCTTCTGGCTGATCTTGTCGCTGGCTTTGGGAATCGGCACGATCGTCGGCTACCTGACCACCGTCCTTTACCTGACCGGGCTGGTACATGACGTTATGGCCTATGTGTTGCTGGCAAGCTTCACATGCTTGGCGGCCGCGGAGCCCGACGCCGATCGTCACCTTCGCCGCAGTGCGTGGTGGGTGATCGCCATCGCCAACGGGAGCTTCGTAATTCAGCTGGGACTGGCATTTGGGGTAGCCCACCAGTCCGGCGTCGATCCCTGGTTCTGGGACAGGTTCCGTGGCTGGTCCGAGAACCCGAACCAACTTGCGCTCTATTGCGCGCTTTTTGGCCCACTGGCTTTGCATCTTGCTACGACCACCCGCAACCCATGGGCTCGTTTGCTTGCATTCTCATGCCTGCTCCTGACCTTCTATGTCGGCCGGCTGACGAAGAGCGACACCTATCTCTACACCAGCATCCTGAGCTGCCTCATCTTTATCGGATTGCGGCTTCGTGCATGGATAGCAACGAGTGGCCGCGCCAGCATGCCCCGCATGGCGGCAATTCTGCTGTTGGCGGGTTCCTTGCCTCTAGCGCTTGCAATGACGCCGTACGCGCTCACCGAAGAGACCAGCGTCGCCAATTTTGCCAAGAACCTCACCAAAGACGAAGGCGGGGAAGGGACCATCGAAACGTTCGAACTCCGGCTCTATTTGTGGCAGGAGGCCGTGGAAAAAGGATTGAAATCCGGGTCGCTGGGACTGGGTCCTGGTCCTCACCTCGAGCGGCCGCCCGTCGCCGACCGTCAATTTCTGCAGCGACCTTTCGAAGCGCACAATACCGTTCTCGACCTTTACCTGCAGGGCGGATTGCTCGCCGTCATCGCGTTGGTCTGGATCGGGGGAGCCGCCATGTCCTTCGCCTGGCGAGGAGGATTCGACGCCCTGCTGGTGCTTGGTGTCTCGACGATAATCTTCAGCATGCCTCACCTGATCATCCGCCATCCAATCGTGTGGTTTTCGCTGGCTTTCTGCCTCGTTGCCGGAAATCCGACCGCACTTCGGCGGCAGCTTGCTGAACCGAGGGTGTCCTAATGTGTGGGATCGCGGGAATTCTATTGGCTTCCGACGCCGCGGACATAAAGCCGCTCGGAGCGATCGGGCGGATGACTGCATCGCTGCGTCACCGGGGGCCGGACGGCCAAGGGCTCTGGATCGACCGCGAAGCTGGAATCGCACTGGGCCACAGGCGGTTGGCAATTGTCGATCTGTCAGCCGCCGGGCACCAGCCGATGCATTCCGCCAGCGGTCGGTACGTGATCACCTTCAACGGTGAGATATACAATTTTCGCGATTTGCGTTGCGAACTCGAGAGTGCGGGCCAAACCTTTCAAGGCGCCAGCGACACCGAAGTGATGCTGTGCGCAATCGAGCATTGGGGGCTTGAGGCCGCCCTCAATCGCTTTGCCGGGATGTTCGTCTTCGCATTGTGGGATCTCAAGACAAGAACCCTGCATCTGGCCCGCGACAGAATGGGCAAAAAGCCCCTCTATGTCGCATCGATCCGAGATGCGCTGGTTTTCGCCTCTGAGCTGAAGGCGATCAATTGCTTTCCGGGCTTTTCTCCCGACCTTGATCTTGATGCCGCCGCGGCAATGCTTTCGACGGGATGGGTGCCGGACCATCGCTGTATCTGGCGAAGCGTGTTCAAACTGCCGCCTGGTTCTGTCCTTTCCGTCACGGCGGCGACTTTTGCCGAAGACCGCAGCGCGGACCGTCTTTCCCGATGCGTTCACCGCTGGTGGTCGCTGGCTGACGTCGCTGCCGATGGGCGACGGAACCCCGTCATCGGCACGGACGAAGACCTCATTGACGAACTGGACAACCGGCTTCGGCTGGCTGTGCGGGAACGCATGATCGCCGACGTGCCTCTGGGCGGCTTCCTGTCGGGGGGCATCGACAGCTCAGCCGTGATCGCCTTGATGCAGGCCCAATCCTGCAAGCCGGTTCGCAGCTTCACGATCTCGTTCGCAGAGGGCGGCTTTGATGAAGCTCCATATGCAGCGGCCGTTGCCCGTCATCTGGGTACCGACCACTCCGAACTTCACCTCTCGCCAAGCGCCGCACGTGACGTCATTCCCGAGTTGCCCCAGGTCTGGGATGAACCCTTCGCCGATGAATCACAAATACCGACCTTACTCGTTGCCAGGCTCGCTCGTCAGCACGTCACCGTAGCGCTGTCGGGCGACGGTGGTGACGAGTGCTTCGCAGGATACGGGCGCCACTTTATGGCGGAGCGGCTGAAACGGCACCTGCGCCTGCCCCGACAACTGCGCCGAACCTTGGCGGCAGGAGCAGGTTTTTTCGCACGCGCCGGACGTGACGATGTCGTTGGCAAACTGCCGCTCTCTGCGAGCGCGAGGCATTTTATCCGGAGCGACCGAATGGAACGCCTCGCCCGGCTGCTCACGGCATCGAATGAAGACGAATTGTTTCAGCGGCTGGCGCGGCCACAGGCTGAAAACCTGGGATATCAGCGGCC
This sequence comes from Mesorhizobium sp. M7A.F.Ca.CA.004.12.1.1, assembly GCF_003997835.1. Lineage (NCBI taxonomy): Bacteria > Pseudomonadati > Pseudomonadota > Alphaproteobacteria > Hyphomicrobiales > Phyllobacteriaceae > Mesorhizobium > Mesorhizobium sp. M7A.F.Ca.CA.004.12.1.1. Next base: position 14,724 of record NZ_RZRK01000012.1, on the reverse strand, counting down.
GACCGAACCAACCTACGGCTACGGCGATCCGCCGCTTGACGACCTGCTCTCCCGTCTTCTCTACGATGACATGGCGGGCTACTTGCCTGGCGACATCTTGGTGAAGCTGGACCGTGCCACCATGGCCAACAGCCTTGAGGGTCGGTGTCCTCTCCTTGACCACCGCGTTGTCGAATTCTCCTGGCGGCTGCCATCCAACATGAAAGTTCGTGATGGCGCCGGCAAATGGATCCTTCGCCAATTGCTACGCCGCTATCTCCCGCAGCACCTGATCGAGCGTCCGAAACAAGGCTTCGATGTCCCTATTGCTGGATGGCTGCGGGGTCCGCTGCGCAACTGGGCCACCGATCTTCTCGCCGACATGCGAACCGAAAGCAGTGACGTATTGGACACCGCGAAGATCGACGCCTGCTGGCGCGATCACATTGATGGCCAGAACCGCTCCCGCGAATTGTGGTCCGCGTTGATGTTCCAGGCCTGGCGGAGCAAGGCCAATCGGCAAGCACAGCAAACCGGCCCAACTCATGAACTCGACCTGGCAGGAGTGTAAGATGGTAGGTTCCGCAATCAGCCCGATCCAGCTGCCACGGGTCAATCAACTGCCAGCACCGGTTCTCGAAGGCAGAGTGCACGTGCGGTCATTGCGTGAATATGTCGAGCCGCCCACCGCGTCGCGCCAACTCTTCGTGATTTTGGCAAGGAGAAAATGGTCTATTATTGCTTTCGCTGTGTTGGGCGGCTTGTTGGCGGGGTTGCTGGGAAGCCTTCGACCAGTTCTCTATGAGTCAACAACCCAGCTTATCGTCGACGCCCCCTCGCGCGGTTCACTGCCCGTCGGCGCCCCGTCTTCGCAGGACCTCGTTGATTCAAGCATAGATGACCACATCACGATGCTATCGTCGCAAGATCACCTGCGCCGGGTCATGGCGGCACTACGCAAGACAGGTGCGGCGGAAACCGGACAGGACAATTCCGCTAGCAGGAATTCCCGGCTTGAACCGTCTGCCACCCCTCCCCCAAGGACACGCTCACTTGCCGGCGGTCTACTGGACCGGCTGTGGCCAGGGGCGGACCAGGCAGCCAACAGTCCACAAGCCGAGGATGCCTCCGAGTTGAGAGCTTTGCGGCGAGGCATGCGGGTCGGGCAGGAGCTGCGATCGAGAGTGATCTCCGTCGCTTTCGCCGATGACAGCCCCGCGCGGGCGGCGCTCGTGGCCAACACATTCGCTCAGGTTTATGTCGACACCCTAACGAAGAAAAGGCAGGCATCCGACCAGCAAGAGCTCGATGCAATCACCGCCAGTCTGCCCGGGCTGCAAAATGATCTGCAGGCAGCGGCTGACCGCCTTGAGAAATATCGGCTGAGTCACGGAGCCATCGACCAAGGCTCGGCGGACAATGCAGCCAGGGAACGGGCCGACCTCAGCCAGCAATTGTCGATGTCAAAGGCGGATCTCGCCGCCGTGGAATCTCGGCTACGGTACGTCCAGCAGCTTCGAGAGCAAGGGGCCACTCTCATCGCCCTGGCCGAAGCTATTGGCGCGCCTGAGCTTGCCGACCTTGCGGCTCGACAGGCTCTCGCGCCGGCAGACCAGGAACTCAGAGCCACGACGCAAAGCAAGATCGAACAAGGCGTCGACAAGATTGCTGCCGATGCAAACATTTTCCGTGCACAGATCGCCGCTCTCGAAAGCCGAAAGAACATCCTGGATGCGGTCATGGCCGACACCGCCAGCCGGCTTTCCGGCTTGCGGGCTCTCGAGCCGCAGGTCAGCCTGCTGACCCAGCGATATAACGAACTCCTTGGTCGACAACAGGATTTGACGCGGCGTATCGGAGTTCCCTCGGCTGGAATTTCGATCCTGTCTGCGGCTTGGCCGCCGACTATCCCGCAGACATTGCCAGCCATCTTCCTGGTTCCCCCCGGGATGATCCTATTCGCTATCCTTGGGGCGATGTACGTCACGATGCGCAATCATTTTGACCGGACTTTCCGTGGCGAGGCCGAAGCGGAAGCGGTGCTCAAGGTTCCATGTATGGGGCAGATCCCCGAAGCATGCGGAATGCATGCCAAACAACTGCGAAACCTCGTGCTGGGGGAGCGCAGGTCCGCATATAGCCGCGCCGTGACGTCGTTGCTGATCGCGGCGGCACCAAATGCGCTAAGGGCTCGTTCGTCGTACACGGCGCTTGTCACCTCCAGTATGCCGCAGGATGGCGGGACCGAGCTCGCGTGGAGCCTGGCGCTCGCCGGCACGCGACTGGGCGGTCGAGTCCTGTTGGTCGATCTTGAACGCAAGGGCGTTCAGCTCACGCTCGAGTTCCTGCACCAGTTCAGCGAGCGCAAGAACCGCCATTCCTTCGCTGACTATGTTTGCAATCGCTGCGACCTGGAAGGTGCCGTTGCCAGGCTGCATGAAATCGGGATCGACGTAATGACCGCCGCTCCGTCGGACGACCTGCTGGCGCTGCTATCGTGCGAGGATGGAGGCAAAGTGATGGCGGATCTGCACGCGACCTATCGCATCGTGATCATAAACCTGCCGTCGGCGCTGGGGCGGCCGGAAGCCAAATTTCTGCCCGGATGGGCGGACGTGGTTCTTTTCGCCATCCGGTGGAGGAAAACGCCACGCACCCTCGCTCGCGGGGTGCTGGAACTCCTTCAGGGCAACGGTTCTCTTGCGATACCTGTCGGCAGTGTCCTCACGCGCGTGAATCTGAAGAAACATGCCGGATATCGGCTCGAGGACAGCGCTGACCTCTTGCGCGAGCAAATAGCATGACGGCCACAGGCTCGTCCTTGGGCTACGAACGATCCGGGGGTGGTTCATCCAGGGAGCGGCCAGGACGATTCACGGTGCAGCCTGTCAGCAGAGCGCGTCATTCAGGTGAATGATGGCAAGGTCCGGTGTGCATCGTAGGCTCCGGCAATCCCCGATATTTGCCTCCCTCGGAAGCGCGAACCGATGGCACCAAGCGACCTTCTGAGACCCAAGACGGTTCCTGCGGCCGGCACAGCCATCATCGTTGTTCGGCCGAGCCCGATCGGCTCGATCATTCGTGCGGCAAGCGGAGTGTCGGCAATGGCGATTGTCGGCCAGCTCACCCTTCTTGCTGCAATCCCGGTTTTGGCGCGGCTCTATTCGCCGGCCGATTTCGGCGTCTTTACGATTTACCTGTCGATCGTGAATATACTCGCCGGGGTCGCGGCATTGCGCTTCGAGGCTTCGCTCTATGGGGTCAAGGGGAGCGCGCAGGCCTATGTGACGGTCAAGCTTATTCTCTTGGCTGTGTTCGTGACGACCGTCCTGGCCTTTTCGGCCGGACAGATGCTGTCGAACCTTGCTCCCGATCGCCTCGGCTCGCTCGCCTGGCTCATTCCGATTGGAATGGGAGGCGCAGGTCTGGTCGAAGCCATGAACTGCTGGAGTCTGCGTGCCGGGCTTTTGCGCGATTTTGCTCTCGGGCGCCTGATCCTGCCGGCGAGCATGGCTGCACTGCAATTGGCTTTCGGCATCGCCAACCTCGGCGGCGAAGCCATGATCCATGCGCATATTCTGAGCCAGTTCGTCTTCATCGGGCTGATCGGCTGTCGGGTGATGAGTTGGGAGGATTTGCGTGGCATCGCCTGGGCACCCTGGCGTGCGGTATTGGAAAAGGCTCGGCGGGAATACAAATTTCCTCTGTTCGATATTCCCGCAACGCTCGCGAGCATAGCAATCAACAATCTTCCAGCAGTGCTTGTCGGCGGGCTGTTCGGCACCGCATTTGCCGGATATTTGGGCGTGGCCGCGCGGCTGGTCACCGGTCCGGTGACGCTGATCGCCACACCGCTCAGCAATGTTTTTGTCGCCGAAGCAAACCGGAACAGCAATCGTGGACACCTGCTTGGTGTGGCGCGCGGGCTTCTCCTGCTGGCCGCCGCCTTTACCGCGGTGCCGATCTTGCTGCTCGGCCTCGCCGCGCCTTATGTGGTCGTTCCGCTTCTGGGCGAGCCTTGGATGCCCACTGCGGAAATCATGACCGCACTGGCGCTGATGGGCGCGGCACAGGCGTTGTCGACTCCGCTCAGCGACGTTCCCGCTCTGTTACGGCGGCAAGGAACAAGACTGGTCATCGACCTCGCACGGGCGGTTCTCGTGTTTGGCCCACTGCTCGCCGGCGCCCAGGCGGGCTGGCAGCCAGTCACCGTCATCTATTTCATGGCCGCCGGCGGCGCGTCGGGTTTCGCTCTGAAAATGGCAGCATCACTGTACCTGTTGACCCACGACCCTCAACCAGCAGGCGCTGCAACGTGCGTCCAACATGAATGTCTCGAGGAAAAAACACCATGAATTCGTCGTCGATTGACAACCTTCAAGCGGCAGTTGCGGTCACCCAGCATGACCGGGCCGATGTCTCATGGTCACGCCCTTTTATCTCGGTCGGGATACCAACCTTTCGTCGACCGGATACGATCCGCAGGGCGATCGACAGCGTCTTGGGCCAGGATTACTCCGATTGGGAGTTGGTCGTGAGCGACGACGAGGGACCGGAGGGCGAGACCTGGGCTATCGTGACCGACTACGCACGGAGCGAACCTCGCATCCGCATTATCGAAAACAGTCGAGGTCGCGGTCAGGTGGAGAACACCAACAACGCTATGCTGGCTTGCTCCGGACGATGGATCAAGTTGCTTCATGACGATGACTGGCTTGCGCCAGGTGCACTCAGGACATTCGCCGAAGTTGCCAAACAGTATCCCTCAGTCGCCTTCATGACGTCAGCCGCAAACATAATCGAGGACAAGCGAGTGCGATTTCGCCAAGTCCCCAAGGAGCAGGAACCGATCTCGCTTTATTCCAGCCAGCAGTGCCTGATGGACCTCTATCTGGTGCGTGCGACACGCTGCCTGGGGATTATTCCATCCACATTGTTGATCAACAGCGACGTCATTCGTGCCGGCTGCTTGATGCGCACGCACAAAGAGATTCCGGCCGGAGTGGATCAACTGTTCTTCGTCGATCTAGCCAGCCATGGGGACATGGTGGCGATAAGCGATCCGCTTACCTTTTACGATGCGACGAACCATCCAAGCATTACAACGTCAAAGAGTTTCCGCGAGGTCGACGAAGTGACCCTCGCCGTCAAACAGCTTAACTGGAATCTCATCAAGGACCGCAACCATCTCCCGCCTCCCGAGACATTGCTGCGGGCATTGCGGGTTGCTCGTATTCCCATGAGGTTCCACCAGCAGTCCTGGTTGACCACGTTCCTGGACGGGATTCAGATCTTCCGGCCTTCCGTCATGAAGGTGGCGGGCTGGCACGTGCTTAACCACGTGTTTGCAATCCGCCCAAGATTGGGCCGGGTGCGCACACGACGGCGGTAGGGTGAGTCTGGCGGACAAGCACGCCGGCAACAGATTGCGCGCGCACAAGCCTGTTGCGCGCGCGCATGGTACGGCCGTTACCTCACGGCAGGACGCATATGCGCCCAAGAAGAGCTACCAGTTCCGCCTGGCGCCGAGTTTCGGTCTTGGCGAACAGCGACGCCAGTTGTGACCTTATCGTGGTCCGGCTCAAGCGCCGCTTGCGGGCTATCTCCAAAGGGGCATCGCCCTGCGCCAAGCGCAGCGCGAGTTGCGTTTCGGCACTCGTCAGACCAAACATTCTTTGCAGCGTCTGGGGATTTGGCCCGGACCTGTTTTCACGATCCAGCAGCGCCACGATACTCGTCGCGTCAGGCGTTGCTATGCCCTTCTCGTTCAAAACCAAGGGCCTGTCGCCCATGCCGCGGATCACCACCCATGAAAGCGTGCCGGGAAGAAAATTCCCCGGCACGTTTGCGATCAGCCGCCTCAGAGCAACCGACACCTTGCCGGCCGTATCAGCTGCCTCGCCCTCGCGCTCCAAGGTGTTTTGAGCGGCTGAATTCCACTCCATGACCTTCCTGTCGCTGTTCAGGATCAGATAGCCACACCCGATGCGATCAAGCATTCCCACAACAGATGCAAGGCTGCTCTGCTTTGGCTCGACGGCCACGCCGTCGAACCTTTGTGGTGCTTGGTGCCAGGCGGAACCATGGCCACCCTGCGTTCTCAAGGCCGAGACGGGCTTTCCCCCGAAACCTCCATATTGGCGACCAAGAACTCCATCATCTTGCCTACCAACCAGTGCCATTTTCTTACCTCCCGCAAAACGGCAACGCCTCCCTGTCAAAAGGAGGTGCCTTCAACATGTCAGTCAGGTCGCTTGGAGAATTGCGGTCCGATCCGCCCCCGACATCGGACAAAATGCGCGCTACAATCCCAGGGAACAATCCTGCGGTCGGACTAGTCTGTACGCTTTTCGGTCTAATCTCGACGGACTAGTCAGAAGGTTATAGTTTGGCACATGCGTTTGCTTTCGCTCAATTTGCATCCGAACAGCTCAAGCAAGTTGCTGACCCACCTTGCCTCGATGTCGCTCCTGATCGCGACACTTGCGGTCGAGACGGCGCTGCCCGCCTCCATGGCATACGACATCGGCTTTTTTGAATTTGTTCCCACCATTATTGCCATCTCATATCTCGAAGATCGCCTGATTGCCCTTGCGGCAACGTTTGTGATGGTGGCCGTCGGCTTGTTGGCGCGGGATATCCTGAGCAACCCAATTAACGTCGAGGTTTGGATTAGGGCCATTCTGCTGCTGGTTGCAGGGGCGATGATCGCCCTGACTTTCCACCGGCAGAGGCAGGACTACCGCACCCTTTTGCAGGTTGCAGAGGCTAGACTCGTGGCCTTGGAGGCAACCGAAAACAGTTATCGCTGGGCATTCGAACGTGCCGCTATCGGCTTTGCCAACATGAGCGAGAACGGAGAGTTGCAACGGTCCAACAAACGTCTCTGTGAGATGACAGGGTATGTCGAGGAAGAGCTTTCGAGTCTACCGCTCAGGGCACTCGTCCACCCTGACGACAACCACACTTTGGCGGAAGCGTTGACTCGCCTCAAGGACACGACTTCTTTCGGCTCGGAGATCCGTCTCCTGAAAAAGGACGGCACGGTTTTGTGGACAAGATTGGCGCTGTCTTTGGCCGTGCCAGCCGATGCTCTCCCTCAAAGCATCTTTGTAATGATGGACGATATATCCGGAGAGCGAACCGCCCGCGAGGCACTCCGGGCTCAGAAGGAATGGTTGGACTTGGCGCTGTCGTCCAGCCGGTTGGGAACGTGGCGTATAGATTTCGAGAGCGGATCCGTGAATGGCTCAGCCGCGTTCTGGGAAATGATGGGACTGGCACCCGCGCCGAGTCGTCCATTGCAGGAATTGACCGCTGTCGTTCACCCGGCCGACTTGCCTAATCTGACGGCCCCGGGAGAGCTTGCATCAGGCGCCGACTATGATGCGGAGATCCGCATCAGGCGAGCTGGCGGGCATATCCGCTGGATCGCTCTTCGGGGCCGGGACGAATTGCGCGACGGTCGTGCACAGCGAATAGGAGTCGCCGCGGATCTCACCGATCGACGCATAACCATTCTGCTGCGGGCTGCGGCGAAGAAGCGAGAGCGGGCCATGCTTGAACAGCGCCATAGGCTCAACAATCTGTTTCCGGTGATCACGGCGCTTGTGAATATGGTCGGTGCCCCCGACAACGATATCGCCCGTTACAAGCAGATACTGATCGAAAAAATCGGCGCACTCCAGGCGACGCATCTGCTTCTTTCACGCGATGGCAGCCTGTCGGCTTCCCTCCGTGACCTCATTGCTCAGGAATTGCAGCCCTATATGGGGACGCACAACATTTCGATCAGTGGACCCGAAGTAAAAATGGCAGAGGGTTCGGCTGAGAGCTTCGCAATGATCGTTCACGAACTTACGACCAATTCCGTGAAGCATGGGGCTCTCGGCACTCCGGCAGGCCGGATCGAGGTCGCGTGGCAATTCGCAGCCCAGGAGCCCGGCGCCGACATCGTGTTTGAATGGTCGGAATCGGGAGAGCGCCGGGTCTCCACCTCGGCTCGGCGTGGTTTTGGGTCGTTGATTATTGGAGCCGACGGTGAGCCTATCGTGGGCCACTCTTCCAAGCTCGAGATGCTGGATCACGGACTAAAATATTCGGTCCGGCTGCCGCCAAAAGCAATCGGCGCTAGTTGATGTCTCTGGCGGCCCATGTCTTCAGCAAGACCGCGGCTTCCGTCCGATTTCGTGCTCCAAGCTCGCGCAGGACGGCGGCAGCATGAATCTTCGTCGTCGCTTCCGCAATTTCAAGAGAGCGGGCAATCTCTTTGTTCGAGTAACCTTCGGCCATCAACCTGAGGACTTCCTTCTGTCTGGACGTAAGCCTCCCCAGATTGTTGACGCTGATGGTCCTGTGGGGCATTTGCATGGGAGCCTCGGACGGAAGGCGTACCGACTCCTTGGACCTTTGTGAAAGAAGTGCCGGAACGTAAATGCGGCCGGCCAGGATTTCGTTCACCGCCAGGACCACCTCCTCGTCCGTTTGGGATTTTACGATATAGCCATGAAGCCCAATCGAAAGGGCAGTCAGAATCTCGGCGCGTGAATCCGTCCCTGAGACAATAGCAAACCGTGTGTCGGGATGAGCCGGTAAGACGTCGCGAAGATCATCCTGACCCGACAGTCCCGGCATGTGCAGGTCGATGATGGCGAGATCAACGGGCGCCTGATCTTCAAGCAGGCTTATGACGGTATCAAAACATGCCGCTTCGAATATTTCCAAGTCCGGAATGCCGGCCATCAATGCCAGTCGCAGCCCACGACGATACAAGCCGTGATCGTCGGCGATGATAATACGATACATGAACCACCCACCTTTTGGCAGCCCCGCATGTGTCCCTAGCTGCCGAAACCTCCCTTTGGATGGACTGCACGGTGACCCAACACAGATCAGCCGCCCGCTGATCCCCCGTATGTCGACGCTCGCCGTCGCCCATCCGCACATTTCAACCTTCTAATATAGCTTACAATCGCACACATTTCAGGGCCAGATAGTTAAGTGTTTTTTTCGTACGAACGGTGGCGATGCCTCTGCGGGAAGGTCGTTACCGACGCCGAAAATCTGCACAGGTAATTGCCATTCAAACGGCTACAGCTCCCAGCCCTGATTGATCACCCTGCCGCGCCCATGCCCTACCGGCTGGAATATTGAAATCAAAACGCCGGGAACGTGCCATTCAAATGCACGACGACGCCTTCTCGGGCGCCACTTACCATCGCTGCACTCCGGAGAGGTGAAACCAACACTGGCGTACCTTCCGGCCGGGTGGGCTGGACCCATCACACCGCGACAGTCGTATCAATAGGAGGACGAGATGAAAGCGGTCATTCAGTGCGGTGGAATGGGAACACGCCTTCGGCCTTTCACATCCATCTTGCCCAAGCCTCTCATGCCGATCGGTGCTCGGCCGGTTCTTGAATTGCTTTTGAAGTGGCTGCGACGGAACGGCATCCAGGAGGTCTACGTAACGACCGGCTATCTGGGGCACTTGATCCGCACCGTATGCGGAGACGGATCACAGTGGAATCTTAGGATACGCTACACCCAGGAGTTGGAACCTCTGGGCACTATTGGCCCGCTCTCCCTGATCAGGGAGGAACTGGACGAGCCGTTCATTGTTCTCAATGGGGACGTACTTACCGATCTCAGTCTCAGCCGGTTTGTGGCATCACACCGGACTCACACTGATCCAGTCACCATAGCCACAGCTTCCCGCATCATCAAGATGGACTTCGGCGTCATCGACGAGGTCGGCAATACTGTCCAGGTATTTCGCGAAAAACCGACGCTGTCTCATCTGGTAAGTATGGGTATATATTGCATGAATCCAGATGTTTTCCGTTTTATACCTGACGGCATCGCCTTCGGATTCGACGACCTCATGCTGCAGATGATGCAAAACGGCACGAATGTGCACGTCTACAAACATGACGGGCTTTGGCTGGATATCGGACGCGTAGAAGATTTTCAAAACGCACAAACCATCGCCTGGGAAGAGCAGTCCGCATCGATCGAGGTCTCGGCAGCGGCCGCTTGAGGGCTGAACGCCCTGCCGCGCCAATATGAGGAGGTCGTAATGCTCTTGGTCAGCGCTCCTATTCTTGGCTTTCCGGAAAAGGCAGCCCTGGCCAAAGTTGTCGACAGTGGGTGGCTGACGATGGGGGACCAGGTGCGAGCCTTTGAAGAGGCCTTCGCAGCCGTGCATGATGCGGTCGATTGCGTCGCCGTCAGCTCTTGCACCGCCGCCCTGCATCTCATTCTCCATGGACTTGGGATCGGCCCCGGAGACGAAGTGCTGGTTCCCTCGCTGACCTTCGTGGCGACCGCCAATGCAGTGCTCTACGTAGGAGCAACACCGGTATTCGTCGACATAGAGTCGGCCGAAGTGCCACTGATGTCCCTAAGTGACGCGGAGGCCAAATGCACCGGACGTACCAAGGCTGTCATTCTCGTCCACTTTGCCGGCTATCTTGCCGACCGGGAAGAATGGCAGAGATTTGCCCGTGTGCGAGGACTGCATATCGTCGAGGATGCCGCGCATGCTCCCGGCCTTAAGGAGGTGGGGACTTACGGTGCGGCCGCGGCCTTCAGCTTCTACGGCAACAAGAACATGACCACCGCGGAAGGTGGGGCCGTTATTGCCCGGGATGGACAGCTCCGTGAAACGATCCGCCAGGCTCGCGGACATGGAATGACCAGTGGCACACATCAGCGGTTGAACAGCCGCACGCCGCAATACGACGTGACGATGCTCGGTTTCAATTATCGCATGGACGAGTTGCGCGCCGCTATTGGCTTGGTCCAACTTCAGAATCTGCAGGAATGGAATGAAATCCGGCGCATATTGGTCGTCCTCTATCGGCGTCTGATCGCAGATTACTGCTCGGCTGTGACAGTCCCGTTCGGCAAACCGCGGACCTCGGCCTACCACATCATGCCTGTCCTCCTGCCACATGACGTCGACCGGCAAGCGGTGATCGACCATCTGCGAACGAAGGGAATACAGACCACAATCCACTATACGCCCGTGCACCAGATGACGCTTTATCGCCAAATGTTCACTGAAATCCATCTGCCGAAGACCGAGGACTTCGCGCAGCGGGAGCTGACGATTCCACTACACCCGCAAATTACGGCAAGTGCGATCGAGTCGGTGGTTGTCGCATTAGCCACGGCGATTGAAAGCAGCGGGCGTGCGGGAGCTGCGGCATGAACGCACTCGACGTGACCATGCATCGGCCCGCTGTAGCTGGCACCAGCCACGGAATTGCCAGACGCGCGATGGACATCATCCTCGCTGCAGCAGCGGGAATGGTACTCGCTCCACTGATGCTCCTGATTGCCGTTGCACTTTTTGTCGAAGGTGGTTGGCCGGTGTTTTTCGTACAGACGCGCCTGGGTGCCGGCGCAAAACCGTTTCGCATGTACAAGTTCCGCAAATTCAAGACGACAGCCGATCCTTTCGGCCTTGCGCTGACCATGAACGATGACAGCCGCATGACGCGGGTAGGCCGCTTTCTCGCGGCAACGAAACTTGATGAGCTGCCCCAACTGTGGAACGTTTTCACGGGGGACATGGCAATTGTCGGGCCGCGGCCGGAAAGCCTTGCCTTCGCCGATTGTTTCCGCGGCGGCAATGAAGCTGTCCTACAGTGGAAGCCTGGCCTGCTCGGCCCGACCCAGGTTCTCTTCCGTCACGAAGCCTGTTTTTACCCGCCCTCCCTTGATCCGCTCCTGTTTTATCGAGAGGTCCTGTTCCCGGCCAAGGCAACGATCGACCTCGCCTACTATCCGCGGCGCACGATTGCATCGGACCTCGTCTGGATAATGCGGGGCTTCAGGGCGGTTTTCGGTGTGTCCCTGCCTCCCGCGGCAAGTGGGTAGAGTTGGCAAGCGAGGAGTTTGGCATGAATGGATTGTTGTTCGTTCGCCAGTTTGACGGCTCACACGATCGAAGGAGTGCACGGTCGTGAGCTATCGCGGCAGGAAGGTCCTGGTCACCGGTGCGGATGGATTTATCGGATCCCACCTCACGGAAGCGCTGGTGCACGAAGGTGCCGATGTCACGGCACTGGCCCTCTACAACTCGTTCGACAGCCATGGCTGGCTGGATGATTTGCCCGACCACGTTCGAAGCCAGTTGCAATGCATTCGTGGCGACGTTCGTGACAGCGCGTTCATCAACCGGATCGTGCGCGGCCAGGCGGTGGTGTTTCATCTGGCTGCGCTGATTGCGATTCCCTATTCCTACGCTGCTGCCCAATCCTATGTGGAGACCAATGTGCTGGGCACCGTGAATGTCCTCGAAGCGGCACGCCACTGGGAAACCGAGCGCATTGTGCATACGTCCACGAGCGAGGTTTATGGCACCGCTCTGACCATGCCGATTCACGAATCCCACCCGTTGCAGGGACAGTCCCCCTACTCCGCATCCAAGATTGGCGCGGACATGATGGCGGCGTCTTATGCCAGGTCCTTCGATGTGCCGGTGGTCATCCTGCGACCGTTCAATACATACGGGCCGCGCCAGAGCGAGCGGGCCATCGTGCCGACCATCATAAGGCAGGCTCTGGACGAGAACTGTCCGGCGATCATGGTCGGCGACACCAGCCCTATCCGCGACCTTACCTTTGTGGAAGACACTGCGGCGGCATTTGTGGCGGCAGGGGCGGCCGAGCTTGAATTTGGCCATGCCTACAATGCCGGCAGCCAGCGCGCCGTCAGTGTCTCGGACGTTTTGGAGTTGGTGCTCGAGTTGAGTGGCACCAGGAAACCGGTACGTCGCGACGAAAGCCGGATGCGGCCGCAGAACTCCGAGGTTCGCGCGTTGCTCGCCGATTCCTCGAACCTTGAAAGTAAAGTCGGATGGCGGGCGCATACAAGCCTGCGTGACGGTCTGGAAAGAACCATCGAGTGGTGGCGTTCGCGCCTCAGCGACGGCCGCGTCCGTCGCGAAATGAGCTATATGACATGACCTTTCCGCGGCTCATACCGGCTGTGCTGCTGATGGCCGCTCTGCTGGCGCTACACACAGCCGGAAACCGGCCGAGCGGTGCGGCAGGCACGGAGCCGGCAATGGATCTGCCCGCTTACCTGAAACCTGCAACCGATCCGGCGACAGGGATCAGCTTCACTCGGATCACCCAGCCCGGAGCTCTTGGCGGCGGAATTGTCTGCGGCAAAATATATTGCAGTCATCGGTACTCGAGCGCGCAAGCGTGGAATGCCGATCAGAGCCTCCTCGTCCTCATGAACGGCTGCAACGGCATGTGCTTCCTCGACGGGAAAAACTACGTTCCTTTGTTCCATCGCAACAAGCCGGGTGAGTGCGAATGGCACCCTCGAAACGCGGACCTGATGATTTGTGTCGATGATCAGAATATCTCGACCTGGGCACCCCGCAGCAATCGTGAGGACATAGTTTTTGCCGCTGCGAAATATCGGGATCTCAAATTCGGCCCGTCCAAGGGAAATCCAAGTCGTGACGGCAGCCGCATTGCCGTACGCGCGACCCGCGATGATGGTGCTGCCGTCGCCTTCGCATATGATCTCGACCGGCGTCTGAAATACCCGGACATCAATCTCGCCCAGGTTGCCGGAACGACCAGTTCCTGCACCATTTCTCCGCTTGGAGAAAACATCCTGTGTTTCCAAAACCTGGCCGACGGCACCGAGCAGCGAGCCATTTTCGCAATCGACGGCACCTTGCGCCAGACGTGGAAGGACCATCATCGGCCCGGCCATGGCGATATGACTCTCGACGCGGACGGCAGCGAAATTTACGTCGGAATCAGCAAATCCAGCCCGGACAAATATCAGGTGATCAAACGTCGGCTGTCCGATGGAAAGGTCACGTCGCTCATGAAGTTCGGCGAGGCCGAGCATGCATCGCTGCGCGCTTTGGACCGGCCCGAATGGGCATTCATGAGTTACGGGGGCAATCCCGAGGAGGTTCGAAGCCAGCCGGACTGGGCTCCATACTCGCGCGAGGTGATCGCGCTGCGTGTCGACGGCAGTCGAGAGGTCCGACGGATCGTGCAGACGCGGAACGCTCCGTTCGATTATTGGAGCGAGACACACGCCTCCCCGTCCCCTGATGGGTCGCAAGTGATCTGGTCTAGCAATTGGGGGGTACCGGGCGGACCGGTCTACGAATTCGTCGCCCATCTCGATTGGCCGCCGCAGCCGGATCTGAATCAAAAGGAGATTGCCACCAATGGCCTTCGTTAGCCGAATTTCCTTTGCAGCACTTGTCGGATGCCTGGCCTTGAGCAGCGCAACCGCGGCCGAAGCGCCGGCCGCCTACAAGCTCTCCCCCGGCGACACGGTGGAGATAGGAATTGCCTCAATAGCGGAACGAACGCAACGCGCGGTTGTCCAGATGGATGGCTCGATCGCGCTGCCCGAGTTCGGGATGATCCCGGTTGGCGGGTTGACGCCGGCCGAATTGCAGACGCGCATGGAAGCGGTGCTGCCAACCAAGATCGTCCACCAGCGTCTGCCTGATGGACGGGAGCAAATGATCGTCATCAAGCCGAGCGACGTCACGGCCGTGATCGCGGAGTACCGGCCGATCTACGTGACTGGCGATGTGCTGACGCCAGGGCAGCAGGCTTACCGGCCACTCATGACAGTCCGGCAGGCGATTGCGGTCGCCGGCGGTTTCAGCCTTCTGCGGTCGCGGGCAAGCCAAAGCGGACCTGATCCCGTTGATCTGCGACGCGACTACGAGTCGATCTGGGG
>NZ_RZRK01000129.1:0-10413 GCF_003997835.1 Mesorhizobium sp. M7A.F.Ca.CA.004.12.1.1 | reverse complement strand
CGCGAAGGTGGTGCCTTCTGAGGCGACCCCCTCCGTCCGCTTCGCGGACACCTCCCCCTCAAGGGGGGAGGAAAGTGCGGCGTCGATATCGGCTTTTACAACACGGCCGTATGGGCCTGTGCCGGATACGGTTGAGAGGTTCAGGCCAGCCTCGCGGGCTAGGCGCCTGGCCAAAGGTGTTGCGCGGGCTTTCCCCTCCCCCTCGAGGGGAGGGTGGCCGGCCGCAGGCCGGTCGGGTGAGGTCGGTTCGACTGGGCTCGACGGTACAGGGGTGCCTCCTGAGGCAACCCCCTCTGTCGACTTGGTCGACGTCTCCCCCTCGAGGGGGGAGATTGGCGCATAGCTTTCATCGTCGGCATAAATCCATGCAACAGCTGCACCGACCGCAATATCGACACCTTCCTTGCCGGTGACGTCGCGCAGCACGCCGCTGGCCGGCGCGTCGATCTCCATCGCCGCCTTGTCGGTCTCGATCTCGAACAGCACATCGCCCTTCTTGACGTGCGCGCCTTCCTCGGCGAACCAACGCGAGATCTGTCCGGTCGCCATGTCCATGTCGACCTTGGGAAGAATGACTTCGGTCGGCATTTCTCAGCGAACCCCTTTCACGAGGTCACGCGCAGCGGTGATGATGTCGGGAATTTGCGGCACCGTCGCCTTCTCGAGCTCCGGATTATAGGGGATCGGCGTTTCAGCGCCGCCCAGCCGCACGATCGGCGCATCGAGATAATCGAACGCTTCGCTCTCGGCGATCATGGCGCTGACCTCGGCGCCGATGCCCAGCGTCTTGACCGCTTCGTAGACGCATAGCAGCCGCGACGTCTTCTTGACACTGTCGATGACGGTCTGCTTGTCCATCGGCCGGATGGTGCGGAGATCGACGACTTCGACGTCGATGCCTTCGCTCTCCAGCGCGGCAGCCGCGTCGAGCGCCTTCTGCACCATGATCGAGGTGGCGACGATGGTCAGGTCGCGGCCCTCGCGGCGGATATCTGCCTTGCCGATCGGCACGGTGTAATAGCCTTCGGGCACCGGTCCCTTCATCTTGTAGAGCAGCTTGTGCTCGAAGATCATGACCGGATCGGGATCGGCGACCGCCGCCAACAGCATACCCTTGGCATCATAGGGGGTCGCCGGCTGGATGACTTTCAGACCCGGCACATGGCCGAGCCAGGCTTCCAGGCTCTGGCTGTGCTGAGCCGCCGCACCGGTGCCGGAACCGGCGGGAAAGCGCATCACCACGGGAACTGAAACCTCGCCGCCCAGCATGAAGCGCATCTTGGCCGCCTGGTTGACGATCTGCTCCATGGCAAGCGTGGCGAAGTCGGAAAACTGGAACTCGAAGATCGGCCGCATGCCCGTGAGGGCAGCGCCCACCGCGACGCCCGCGCCGCCCAATTCCGAAATCGGCGTGTCGATGACGCGGTCAGCGCCGTAACGTTCGACCAGGTCGCCGGTGACCTGGAAGGCGCCGCCATAGACACCGATATCCTCGCCCATCAGGAAAACGCGTTCGTCCATGTCCATGGCGATCGCCATGGCTTCCTGGATCGCCTGGGCGTAGCTCAGTTCACGCACCATCGCGTCCATCACGCCTGCTCCGTATACACGTAATTTCCGGTCTCGCTGATATCGGGCGATGGGCTCGCCTTGGCGAACTCGATGCCCTCGGCGATCTCTTGCGCCACGGCATCGCGAATGGCCTCGATGCCCTTGTCGTCGATGAAGCCGAATTCCCTGAGCTCGCTTTCGAACAGGGTGATCGGATCGCGGTTCGACATCCAGTCCTCGATCTCTTCCTTGGTACGATAGCGGTTGCGGTCGCTCTTGGAATGGCCGCGATGGCGGTAGGTCTTGGACTCGATCAGCGTCGGCCCCTCGCCGGCGCGGGCTCGGGCGATAGCCTGATGAGACGCCTCGGCGACCTCGGAGAAGATGTTGCCGTTGACGATGACGCCCGGCATCGAATAGGCGGCGGCGCGCTCGGCGATGTTCTTGACCGCGGTCGAGCGGGCTGTCGATGTGGACATGCCGTAGCCATTGTTCTCGCAGACGAAAATGACGGGCAGCTTCCAGACCGCCGCCATGTTGAGCGCCTCGTGGAAAGCGCCTTCATTGTTGGCGCCATCGCCGAAGAACGAGACCACGACCTTGCCGGTCTTCATCATCTTGGAGGACAATGCCGCCCCGACGGCGATCGGGATGCCGCCGCCGACGATGCCATTGGCGCCGAGATTGCCCTTGCCGACATCGGCGATGTGCATCGAGCCGCCACGGCCCTTGCAATAGCCTGTGGTCTTGCCGAAGAACTCGGCGAACATGCGCTTGACCTCGGCACCCTTGGCAATGCAGTGGCCATGACCGCGATGCGTCGAGGTGATCTGGTCATCCTCGGCAAGCGGCATGCAGATGCCCATGGCGCTGGCTTCCTGGCCGATCGACAAATGCATGGTGCCGTGGATGAGACCGCGCGTGTAGCACTCCTCCGCGCCCTCTTCGAAGCGGCGGATCAGGTACATCTTGTGGAGCACCTCCCTGAGCTGCTCGGCGCTGTACTGGCGGTAGACGAAGGGCAGATTGGCGCGACTGTCAGTGACGGCTTTGCTGGCTGTGGCCATGATCACGCTCCCACGGACCCATAGACGAGCTTGTCCTGGCGGGCGCGCAGTTCGGCGATCTTGGAGCCCGCCGCGGGCGCTGCATTCGCGTAGGTTATGAGCTCGCCCTTCTTGATCGGCGCGGTGACCGAGCCGCCCTGCAGCAGGCCGCAGGGAATGGCCTTGGCGGCGCGCGCCTCCGGCGTCGTCATGATCCAGGCGCGGTAGCAATATTCACCGATCGCATCGAGCTTCTCGCCGGGCTTCATGTCCTTCTTGGCCACGGCGGCGACTTCGGCCACCGGTTTGGCCAGCGGCACCATGTCGGCCTTGCCGTAGAGCACGACGCGCGCGCAGGTCAGCGGCACTTCGAGCGAGGTCAGGTGATAGGGACGATGGAAAGTGAAATACGGGCCTTTGCCCATCTTCAAATCTTCCATGCGCTCGGAGATGCGCGGATGCGACATGTCGGCAACGACGAAGACGCCGGGCGCGACACCCTTGCCGATCGAATAGTCGACGACGCCGACCCTCGACAGCACGCCGCCATCCTTCTGCGGCACCAGCACCTTGGACAGTTCGCCAAGCGTGGCCGCCGGGCCATGCATGCCGGCCTTGTCTGGAACCAGGCCGGTGGCATTGGCGATCGCCGCCATCTCGACCATGGTCTTGGAGCCGTCGACGAATTCGACCAGCATCCGCACATTCATGTGCCGGCGCTTGGCTTCCTCCTCATAGTCTGGGGGAATGGCGTCGATGTTGAGCGGGTTGTTCTTGCCCTTGCCGGCGGCAACGATCGGATGCCCCATGGCCGAAACGAACTCGATCAGCTCCATGCAGGAGGACGGCTCATCGCCGGCGCCCAGCGAATAGGTGACGCCGAGCCGGTCGGCCTCGCTCTTCAGATAGGCGCCGATGGTGACGTCGGCCTCGACATTCATCATCACCAGATGCTTGCCATGTTCCATGGCGCGCAGCCCGATCTCGGCGCCGACGGCGGGAACCCCGGTGGCGTCGATGACGACGTCGATCAGATCATTGTTGATGACAAGGCTGGCATCGTTGGTGACCGCCACCTTGCCGGCTTCCATCGCCGCCGTCATCGCCGACGCGTTCGACACCTCGCGCGCATGCCCGGTTTCCTGGAAGGCGATATCGACGGCCTTGCTGGCGGCAGGCAGGTTCAGTTCGGAAATGGCGCCGATCTCGATGCCCGACATATGGGCGACACGAGTGACGATGTCAGTTCCCATCTCGCCCGAGCCGATCAGGCCGATGCGGATAGGCTTGCCCGACTTGGCGCGTTCCTCGAGATCGCGGGCAAGGCCCGTCAACGAAACATTGGAAGCCATACCGCTCGTTCCTCCCATAATGCAGGCTTGTTCGATTGCCTGACGGGTATTGAACATCTGTATTTCTGTCAAGACTAATGTCCAGATTGTCGTGCTTAAAACCACTTTCCAGGCAGCCCGAACCATGGACGAAAACGAAGCCGCGAACCGCACGGCGCGCGAAGACAGGTTCGCTCGCAGGCGGAGCCAGCGCGGAACGCTTTTTTGCGATTACGGCCGGTCGTGAAATAAAAGTACCGAAATATTAGATTGTAAAATTTATCTTTCACAGCGTGTTCTCGCGTGCTAGCGTCGCGTCATGAACTGGAAATGAACTGCGCTTCCTGGGGTGGCCTTTTCCGGTCTGTTCCAAATAGGTCTGCCAAGGGACGTTGCGGCCGATGAAGATGAAAACGCCTGGCGAGAAGACTGTTTCCGGTGAGACCGAGGTGGCCAGCGCGCTGGAAGCCAGGTTGCGCGAGGGCTGGCTGGAGTTCGCGCGGACCGAGCAGGCAATCGCGCGATACCTGCTCGCCAACATCCATGACATTCCCTTTGAAACTGGCGCCACCATTGCCGCCGGCGCCGGCGTAAGCGAGGCAAGCGTTACCCGTTTCGTGCGGCGTCTCGGCTACACCGACCTCAAGGAAATGAAGCGTGGCCTGCGCTCCGCACCGAAAGCCGCTGGCCCGGGCCTGGACAGTGCCGAGTTGCGTTTCCGCATCGGCGGCGAAAAGCAGGAACGATTGGCTCGCAGCCTGGAGATGGAGCAGCAGGCCTTGACCGCGGCTTATGGCCTTGCCCAGGGCGAGATATGGTCCGAAATCGTTCATCTGCTGAGCACCTGCGATCGCGTGAACTGCGTCAGCTTCCAAGCCGTGAAGGGACTGGGGCTCGATTTCGCGACGCGTCTGCGCTGGGTGAGGAGCGATGTCCGCTTTGCCGAAGGTTTGGGCGGCACGTTCTCAGAAATCCTCACCGATAGCGGCGAAAATTCTTGCGTGCTGCTGATCGACACGGCGGAATACGCAGCGATGAGCTTTCGGCTGTGCGCCCAGATCAAGCGCCGAAAGATTCCTCTGATCATCGTTACCGACAAATACAGTCATTGGGCATCTGAATACACAAAACTGGCGCTCGAAGTATCGACGCGCGTCGACCTGTACTGGGATTCGACGGCCGCCATAAGTTCGGTTCTGAACCTCCTCACGCATTCCGTTGCCGAGAAACTTGGCAAATCGGCCGAGACGCGGATGAACGAGCTGGAGGATATCGCCGGGATCCTGCGAACCTTCCACAAACCGCCACGGCGCGTCGCACGGCACATCAAAGAGGAAGAAGGCGAAGAATGACGATGCATCACCCGTTGCTGAAACCGTGGACAGTCAGGGCAGGCGCATGAAGTTGACGGAATACGCCGCCTATGACGGCGTCGGTCTGGCCGAGCTCCTACGCAATCGGGAAGTTACGCCGCGCGAACTGGGCAACTGCATCCTTTCAGGGATCGCCGCGGTCAATCCGCAGCTCAATGCCGTGATCGAAACCTATGCCGATGCGATCGAGGGGCTGGGCGACGTTCCCGGACCCGCACCTTTCCACGGCATGCCGACATTGACCAAGGATTTCCCTATCGAAGCCGGCCGGCCGGGAGAGTTTGGCAGCGTTCTCGCCAAGGGTTTCATCTGCGGCGAGGATCACGCCTTCTGGGCGAAAATGCGATCCGGCGGCCTTGCCAATATCGGGCGTACCACCACGTCGGAATTCGGCATAGCGGCGGCAACCGAATCCTCTCTCTATGGTGCGACACGCAACCCCTGGGATACCAGCAGGGGTGTTTCGGGATCGAGCGGCGGCGCAGCCGCGGCCGTTGCCGCCGGCATCGTTCCCGTCGCGCAAGGCGCCGACGGTGGCGGCTCCATTCGCACCCCCGCCGCCTTTTGCGGGGTCGTCGGCCTGAAGCCGTCCCGTGGACGGATCAGCGGCGCGCCGGAATCGAATGCGCCAATGCTGGGTCTCGCCATTTCATTCATGCTGACACGCTCGATCCGCGACACGGCGGCTTTGCTTGATCTGGGTTCTGGTGCGCTTCCCGGCGACAGCTATGAGATCGTCCCTCCGACCACCAGCTATGCCCAGGCGATCAAGACGCCACCCAAGGCTTTGCGCATTGCCCTGTGCACAACGTCCTGGTCCGGCTATCCGCTCGACCCCGAGGTGAAGGCGGCAGTCCTCGAAGTGGGCAAGAGGCTGGAGCAACTGGGCCACAAGGTCGTCGAAGCCGGGCCTGTGTTCGATTATGAGCGCTATCTGGCGGCACAGAAAGTGATCTGGGCAGCTTCTACGGCGCAGTCGCTCGACGAGTTGGCGGGCCTGCTGCGGCGGCCGATCGATGAAGACAGCCTGCAGCAGACGACACTTGCCGTCTACCGCCATGGCCGAACGCTCGATGCGGCAAGCCTGATCGCGGCTCTCGCGGTGTATGACCGGATCACGCGGACGGTTGGCGAATTCCTGGCCGTCCATGACGTGCTGGTGACGCCGACTTGCGCGATCTCGCCGGAGTTGCTCGGCACGTACGACCCGGATCGTCCTGGCCGCGACATCGACACGGTGTTCGCCGATCTGGCGCCGAAGGAGACGTTCAGCGCGCTCTTCAACGGCACCGGATCGCCGGCGATATCCCTGCCGCTCGGCTGGACGCAAAACGGCCTGCCGATCGGAGTGCAGTTTGTCGCCGCGTTCGGACGCGACGATCTGCTGCTGCGGTTGGGTGCGGTGCTTGAAGCCGACTACGCCTGGCACCAGCGCAAACCACCTACCCACATCACCAAGACTGCTTGAACCAACAACGACTGCTTGAACCAACAAGCATGGAACCGCCCCGGGAACATCATCAACGAAAATGGGAGATTGTCATGGACCGCAGAGTATTCCTCAAAAGTGCGGCGTTTGCCGGCTTCAGCATCGCGACGTTGCCGGCCACATTGCTTCGAGCCAATGCTGACGGCAGCAAGATACTGCGTATGGCCTATGGAGCCGAGGTTCTCACCCTGGACCCGATCAAAACCACTTACGGAGCCGATATCCTCATCCAGGGCATGATGTATGCACGCCTGCTGCATGCCAATGCCGATCGCACTGAAGTCGGCCCGGGCCTTGCCGAGAGCTGGGACATCGCGGATGACGGCAAGACCTATACCTTCCACCTGCGCGAGGCCAAATTTTCCGATGGGTCGCCGATCACGGCCGAGGACGTGGCGTTCAGCTGGAACCGCATGCGCTTCCAGAAGGATTCCGCCTATGCGGCGCCGTTCCAGCCCCTGACCAAGATCGAGGCAAAGGACGCCAGGACAGTGGTGATGACGCTCGATCGCAAATTCACGCCCTTCCTGACGCTGACCGAAATCTGGAATACCGGCATTGTGCCGAAGGCAGCGGTCGAGAAAATGGGCGACGACGCTTTCGCCAAGGCGCCGGTCACATCAGGGCCGTTCAAATTCGTCGAATTGAAGCCGGGAGACCGCGTGGTCCTTGGCCGCAACGAGCACTATTACCGCCAAGGCGAGCCCAAGATCGACGGCGTCGAATTCCGCTATGTCCCGGACGACAACACCAGGGTCTCGATGTTCCAGGCGGGCGAGCTCGATGTCTGCCTAGGAGTTCCGGCCCCGCGCATGGCCGAGTTGAAGGCCGCCGGCTTCCGCGCCGACCCTGAACCTTCGAGCACCACTTATGACATGCTGATCAACCATTCGGCAGAACCCTTCAACGACCTCAAATTCCGCCAGGCCGTCAGCTACGGCATCGACCGCACCGCCATCAATGCCGCGGTGACGCTGGGTCTCGGCACGCCGGCCAGTTCCATCATGAGCCCGACACTCGATTTCTTCGACAAATCGCTGCCAGTCATTGCCCGAGACGTCGAAAAGGCCAAGGCCCTGTTGGCTGAATCCGGCAAGACCGGAGCCAGTTTCGAACTCATTCAGAATGCCGGAAGTGCCGACGAGGAAAAGGCGGCGGTGCTGATCCAGGCGCAGTTGGCGGAAGTCGGCATCACCGTCAACATTGCCAAGATCGATTCAACCCAGGCATGGACCCGCCTCGCCGATGGCGAGTACCAGGCGGAAATGAACTGGTGGTACAACGAGACGCGAGATCCCGACAACGCATTGCGCTGGTGCGTCTGGGGCGCGGGCGACAACAAGTCCTACTACACCCGCTACAACAACGAAACGGTCGACAAACTGATCGATGAAGCCTCGGGCGAGGCGGACAATGCCAAACGGGCCGAGCTCTATGCCCAGATCCAGAAGACCGTGGTGGACGAGGTGGCGCAGGTGGCGCTCTATCACCCGACGTGGCTCAACGCCTATGCTCCGAGCGTGAGAGGGTTGGTCCTGAACGTCGGCCTGCAATTCTCGTCCATCGGCGGGACCAGCCTGGATTGATCGGCACAGGATGCGAGACGGGGACGAGATCTTCGTCCCCGTCTCGCATCGATTTGACACCAGGATCCCGACCCATGAATCGATTCTCCTTCGTGCTCAGGCGGCCGATACAGTTGATCCCCGTGCTGCTGGGTATCAGTGTGATCACCTTCCTGCTGCTGCAAATGACACCCGGCGATCCGGTTCGCCTCATGCTTGGCCCCAAGGCCAGTCAGGAGGCGATCGAATTCGTGCGGGCGCGATACGGTCTCGATCAGCCCATCCCCGTGCAGTATTTCTATTACGTGCTGAATTGCCTGCGCGGCGATTTCGGTCAGTCGATCGCCTTCCGGGGTCCCGTCAGCGGCGTCATCGCGGCACGGATCGCGCCAACGGTTTTCTTGATCCTCTATGGCCTCGTGATCTCGCTGCTGTTGACATTCGCGCTCGCGGTCACCGCTGCCCGGCAGCGCGGACGGTGGATCGATCACCTCATCCGTCTCGTCTGCGTCGCGGGCGTCGGCGTGCCGTCCTACTTTGTCGGCCTGCTGCTGATCATGGGCTTCTGCCTGCGGCTGAAGATCTTCCCCGTATCCGGTTACGGGCCGACCTTTTTCAACAATCTGTGGCATCTGTTCCTGCCGGCCCTGACGATCGGCATCGGGGTGACGCCGATCCTCGCGCGCAATCTGCGCGCGACCTTCATTCAGCAGATGGACAAGGATTACGCGATCGCCTGCCGCTCCAGGGGCCTGCCGGAAAGCTACATCTTTTCCCGGCATGTGTTCTGGAATTCCCTTTTGCCGACAGTCAATCTGCTGGGCGTCGTGGTCGCCTTCCTGATCGGCGGAACGGTCGTTGTCGAAAATGTCTTCAACATTCCAGGGCTCGGCAACCTGCTCATCCGCGGCGTTCTCACGCACGACCAGTTCGTCGTCCAGGCGGTGGCCCTGCTGCTTGCCGTAGGTGTCGTCATTTCGAATTTTGCCGTCGATGTCTTGACCGCCATTCTCGACCCACGGGTGGAATTATGAGCGATGTGATGCAGGGCAGCGGCTCCTTGGCCATGGCGCGTATCCGCACGATGCCGGCAACCTTGATCATTGGCGGCGCCATCACCTTGGCCTGGATCGTCGTGGCCATTTTGGCGCCGGTGCTGACCAGTTTCGACCCGATCAAGGTCGATGTGATGCAGGCGCTGAAACCACCTGGCGCCGAGCATTGGTTTGGCACCGACGCCATCGGCCGCGATGTCCTGGCGCGGACACTGTTTGCCGCACGCTACGATCTCGCCATGGCCTTCTTCGGCGTCGTCGGTCCGATCATCCTGGGGACGATCATCGGCCTTATCGCCGGCTATCTGGGTGGCCGGATCGATGCGGCGCTGATGCGCATCCTCGAGGTCACCGTATCATTTCCCTATTTCGTCCTCGTGATCGCCATCGTGGCCGTGCTGGGGCCCGGCCTCAAGAGCTACTTCATCTCGCTCACCTTGGTGAACTGGGTCAGCTATGCGCGACTTGTGCGGAGCCAGGCGCTGGTGCTGCGCGGCGTCGATTTCGTGCTGGCGGCACGTGGCATGGGTTTTGGGCATTTGCGCATCATGCTGTTCCACATCCTGCCGAATGCCATCGTCCCATCGATCGTCTTCGTCATGACCGATGCCGTGCTGGCCATCGTGCTCGGATCATCATTGGGTTTTCTCGGC
This sequence comes from Mesorhizobium sp. M7A.F.Ca.CA.004.12.1.1, assembly GCF_003997835.1. NCBI lineage: Bacteria > Pseudomonadati > Pseudomonadota > Alphaproteobacteria > Hyphomicrobiales > Phyllobacteriaceae > Mesorhizobium > Mesorhizobium sp. M7A.F.Ca.CA.004.12.1.1. The sequence continues at coordinate 350 of NZ_RZRK01000129.1, read as the reverse complement.
CTCGGCGTACAACCGCCAACGCCCGAATGGGGCGCCATGATCGCGGACGGGCAGACCTACCTGACGACCGCATGGTGGATTGCGATCTTCCCAGGCATCGCCATCTGCCTTCTGGCGCTGGGCCTCTCGTTGACCGCTGATGGTCTCGCCCGCCTCCTGAACACGGAATCCTGAGATGAGCGACCTCGTCAGCGTCGAGAACCTCACCATCGACTTCGCCACCAATTTTGGCGACGTCCACGCCCTGCGCGGCGTCAGCTTTTCACTGAAAGCGGGAGAGGTCCTTGGGATCGTCGGTGAATCCGGATCGGGCAAGACGGTGGCCTGCAGAGCCATCCTCAAGCTGATTG
>NZ_RZRK01001299.1:0-974 GCF_003997835.1 Mesorhizobium sp. M7A.F.Ca.CA.004.12.1.1 | reverse complement strand
GTCGTCGACAATGCCGGCATCATCGATGCCGCGACCAAGGCGGCGCTGACGCGGAAGCTTGCCGATTTCGAGACAAAAGGCTCCGACCAGATCGTCGTGGCGACGATTCCCAGCCTCGAGGGCGAGGAGATCGAGCCTTACGCCAACCGCCTGTTCCGCTTCTGGAAACTTGGGCAGGCGAAGGAAAACAACGGCGTGCTGCTGCTGGTTGCCCCGAACGACCGCAAGATGCGCATTGAGGTCGGTTATGGGCTGGAAGGTACGCTGACCGACCTGCACACCAAGCTGATCATCGAAAACGACATGGTGCCGGCTTTCCGCGCCGGGGACTTCTCCGGCGGTATCAGCAAAGCCGTAGACGACATGATCATGGTGCTGGAAGGAAATCCGGAGGAGCTGGAGGCGCGCGGCGAGCGCAACCAGGAAGCGCCCTTCGAGTCCGGCGACCTGTTCTTCACCGTGTTCATCGGCATCTGGATAACCATTATGGTCGGCAGTCTTGCTGTCTCCATCTTGCCGCCGATCTTCGGCCAGAAGCTCGGTCCCGGCCGCTACCGCTGGCTCGGCATGACCTTCGAGCCGCACCGGCGCTCCTCTCGTGGTGGCTGGTCGTCGGGAAGTTCCAGCGGCGGATGGTCTTCGGGGTCAAGCAGCGGCGGCGGTTTTTCCGGCGGTGGCGGTTCGTCCGGCGGCGGCGGCTCGTCGGGAAGCTGGTGATGGCATGACGATACCCAGCATCAGCCTGTCGAAACGCGACCGCCTCGCCTCGGCCGTCCTGATTGCTGCGGTCGTGCTGTTCTCCTGTATCACGGCCTACGCGGCCGACCTGCCGGCGCTGACCGGCCGCGTCGTCGACAATGCCGGCATCATCGATGCCGCGACCAAGGCGGCGCTGACGCGGAAGCTCGCCGACTTCGAGACAAAAGGTTCCGACCAGATCGTCGTGGCGACGATCCCCAGCCTCGATGGCGAGG
>NZ_RZRK01001298.1:0-976 GCF_003997835.1 Mesorhizobium sp. M7A.F.Ca.CA.004.12.1.1 | reverse complement strand
GCCGGGCGCTGGCGGGTCCAGCCGATGCGCGCCTATGTCAGCCGCGCCCGGCGAAGTGATTGGCCAGCGCCACCTTCGCCGCGAGCTGCATGAGGAGATCGCCGACCAGCACGCCGGCCAGCACGAGTGCCATGAGTTGCGGCCAGAACCGCCGCAGCAGCGAAAAACCTAGGGTGATCGGTCTGATAATATCGGCAAACATGAGGTTCTCTCACGATGCCACCCGCCAAAACCTTTCTAGCAAAGGACGGCTGTTTTGCAAGAAAGGGGGCTCCCCTTCTCCCCTTGTGGGAGAAGGGACAACCGTCCCCCTCACCTTCTCACCCGCGATTTCAGCCACCGGTCGAACGCCACCGCCAGGATCAGGATGAGCCCGATGACGATGCTTTGCGTATAGGACGAGACGTTGTTGAACTGCAGCCCGTTCTGCAGCACGCCGATGAGCGCCGCGCCGACCACCGTACCGCCGACCGAGCCGATGCCGCCGAACAGCGAGGTGCCGCCGATGACGACGGCCGAAATGACCGTCAGCTCGTAGCCGATACCGGCGACCGCTTCCGAGGAATTCAGCCGCGCCGACAGCACGAAGGCCGCGAGGCCGGCGAAGAAGCCGACGATGACATAAACCGAGACCAGAATACGGTCGACGCGCAGGCCCGACAGCCTTGCCGCCTCGGCATTGCCGCCGACGGCGTAGACAGCGCGCCCGTAGCGCGTGTAGCGCAGCACGATATGGCACAGGATGGCGGCCGCGGCGAAGATCAGCGCCGGCACCGGCACGGGGCCGATCAGCCCGGTGCCGAACCAGCGCATCGAGGCGTCGAAGCCCGAGATCGGGCCGCCGTTTGAGATGGTCAGCGTCAGCCCGCGAAACACCGTCAGCCCGCCCAGCGTAACGACGAAGGGCGGCACTTTCAGCCGGGTGATGACAAGCCCTTGCACCCCGCCGGCATCGACCTGTCGGTCGGTTCGCTGC
>NZ_RZRK01001297.1:0-988 GCF_003997835.1 Mesorhizobium sp. M7A.F.Ca.CA.004.12.1.1 | reverse complement strand
TCTTTTGTCGTGACGATGACGGCCGATACGGGGAATGGATAACTACTTCTCCGAAACGCCAGCCTCGGCAAAACTCGCCATGCGGGCATGGCACTCCAGCGCCGAGCGGACGATGTTGACGGCGAGGCAGGCGCCGGAGCCTTCGCCGAGCCGCATGCCGAGATCGAGCAGCGGCGGCAGGCCGAGGGCTTCGAGCAGGCCGCGATGGCCCGATTCGGCCGAAACGTGAGCGGCGATTGTGTGGGCGAGGCCGGTTGGGTGCATCTTTGCCAGTGGGGCTGCGGCGGCGGTGCAGACGAAGCCGTCGAGCAGCACGGGGATGCCCAGATGGCGGGCGGCCAGCGTGGCGCCGAAGATGGCGGCGAGTTCGCGGCCGCCAAGCGCGGCAGCGAGAGCGAGCGGGTCAGCAAGGGCGGCGGCGTGACGCTTCAGCCCGGCTTCGATGGCGACCACCTTGCGCTTGAGGCCGGCGTCGTCGACGCCGGTGCCGCGTCCGGTCCATTTTTCAGCACCACCGCCGAACAGGGCAGCCGAAATGGCGGCGGCCGGCGTGGTGTTGCCGATGCCCATTTCGCCGAAGCAGATCAGGTCGAGGTCGTTTGTCACGGCGTCATACCCGGCGGAGACAGCCGCGAGAAATGCCTTGTCGTCCATCGCCGGCACTTGGGTGAAGTCGCCAGTCGGATGGTCGAGATCGAGTGGGATGACATCGAGTTCGGCGCCGGCCATGCGGGCAAGCTGGTTGATGGCGGCGCCGCCGCCGGCGAAATTCGCCACCATCTGCACGGTGACTTCCGAGGGATAGGCCGACACGCCTTGCGCGGTGACGCCATGGTTGCCGGCGAATACGAAAACCTTGACGCGGTCGAGTTTCGGCATGTCGCGGCCCTGCCAGCGCGCCAGCCAGGCGGCGATGGTCTCCAGCCGGCCGAGGCTGCCTTGCGGCTTGGTCAGCGTGTCCTGGCGGCGGGCGACCGCATTGGCCGCG
>NZ_RZRK01001296.1:0-989 GCF_003997835.1 Mesorhizobium sp. M7A.F.Ca.CA.004.12.1.1 | reverse complement strand
CCGTAAAAAGTGGTCGAGCCGCCATTCCTGTTGGTTATCGTGGCGTCTCCGGCGGAGGAGAATTCATTGCTCGAATAATCGTCGTCGAAGGTCGTCCTGCTGAAATAATACGGTACGCCCAGGCCGTCATTGACGATGGTCGCGTTGGCGGCGCTTGCCCCCGTGAAGGCGACGAAGCCGCCGCCCTGGTTGGTGATGCTGGCCGTGCCGGCATCGGTTCCGGTGCCGAAATGGAGCCCGCCATAGCCGTCCTGCGCCAGGACGATGGTGGCCGCGCCGGCGGTCGCATTGCCCTGGAAGTTGAGGTCGCCCCGGCCGACGGTGATCGAGAGGTCCTGGGCGCTGACTGGATAGGCGGCGTCGTTGCCCGAGAAATAGAGCCTGGCCCATCCCCCGCTTCCGTTGGAGTTTATGGTGACCGGCCCGTCGCCGAGCGCACCTGTCGCCGCCGCGACAAGGCTGCCGCCGCGTACCGCCGTGCCGCCCGAATAGCTGTTGGCGCCGGTCAGCGTCAGCGTGCCGGAACTGGTCTTGGCGAGTTGTCCGTCACCCGAAACCACGCCGTCGAGGATGAGGTTCTTGCCGGCGCCGACATCGAAGGTGCCGCCGTTGGCGCCGAGGATTATCTGGCGTTCCAGCGTGAAGCTGACGGGATTGCCCGTCACCTGCAGCGCGCCGCCGTTCAAGGTCAGGGCGCCCGAGACATCGCCCAGCGCCCAGTCGCCGCCGATCCTCAATGTGCCGCCGTTGACGAAGGTGCCGCCCGAATAGGTGTTGGTGCCGGTGAGGACGACCGTGCCGGTGCCGGATTTGACCAGGGAGCCGGTCCCGCCGAGGAGCGCCGACACGGTGCCGTTGCTCAAGGCGAAGCTGCCGGCGGTGCTCAGAGTGCCGTTGCGCAATTCCCCGCCCGTCAGCGTGAAGCCGGTGGCGGTCTGCGTCGTGGCGCCGAGATCGAGGATGCCTTGCGTAACGGACCAGGCCATGAC
>NZ_RZRK01001295.1:0-990 GCF_003997835.1 Mesorhizobium sp. M7A.F.Ca.CA.004.12.1.1 | reverse complement strand
ATCTCGACGGCGCCGTCCCAGGGATAGCGGCTCGTCTGCGTCACGCCGACCGGGACGCCCGATATGTCGAAACGGGCGGTCGAGTCGCCATAGAGGTGGATGGCCAACGCGTCGTCGGCCAGGCTGTAGAAATAGCTGCCGATCGAGGCGACCATGCGCCCGATATTGGGTGGGCAGCACGGGCAGCGGTGCCATTTCCACCTGTTGTGCTTGCCCCGGCTTTCCAATGGATTCTCGTAGAAAAACAGCGAGCCGTCGAGCGACAGGCCCGAGATCGAACCGTTGTAGAGGGCGCGTTCCATCATGTCGGCGTAGCGCGCATTCGGCCCCATGCCGAGCATGCGGCTGGCCCAGAACACCAGGCCCACCGCTGCACAGGTCTCGGCATAGGCGCTCTCGTTGGGCAGGTCATAGTCGCTGGTGAACCCCTCATTGTGCGCCGATGGCCCGAGCCCGCCGGTGATATAGAGGCTCTTGGTGGTGAGATCGTCCCACAGAAGGTCGAGCGCCGACCGCAGCGTGTCGTCGCCATATTCGGTGGCGATGTCGGCCATGCCGGAATAGAGGTACATCGCCCTGACCGCGTGGCCGACGACCTTGTCCTGCTCGCGCACCGGGATGTGCGACTGGCTGTATTCATAGGTCTTGAAATGATAGGCCTTCGGGTCGGCGCCGCGGGCGCGGGCCTCCTCGTCGAAATAATGCGGCTGCTGCCCGCGCTGGTCGATGAAGTATTTGGCCAGCTCCATGTATTTCCGCTCGCCTGTCACCCGCGCCAGCTTGACCAGCGCCAGCTCGATCTCCTCATGTCCGCAATAGCCCTTCTTCTTGCCGGGCTCGGGGCCGAGCACCGACGCGATATGGTCGGCATAGCGGCACATGATGTCGAGCAGCTTGCGTTTTCCCGTCGCCTGGTAATAGGCGACCGCGCCCTCGATCAGGTGGCCGGCGCAATAGAGCTCGTGGCAGTCGCGCAGATTGGTCCAGCGC
>NZ_RZRK01001294.1:0-993 GCF_003997835.1 Mesorhizobium sp. M7A.F.Ca.CA.004.12.1.1 | reverse complement strand
TGGCGAAATCGCTCTCGCGGTCGGGCGTGATGCGGCGCGCGTCTCGCAAGATGTCCTCGACGCGCGGCTGCAACTCGCTGGTCGGCGTGCGGTCGTCGGCGGCGATGTAGATGTTGTCGATGTCGCGGTTGCCGGCGATGCGGCGCTGATAGGCATGCAGCGGCATCAGCACGACATTGTCCTGGTCCTGGCCGAAGCCGGTATAGCCCTTGGGCTCGAGCAGGCCGATGATCTTGCAGGAGGTGCGGTTGACGCGGATGATCTCGCCCTCGGGATCGCCGGCGCCGAAGAACTGCTGGCGCACGGTCTCGCCGATCAGGCACACGCCTGTGCCCGAGCGGGTTTCGGAATCGCTGAACGGGCGGCCCGACACCAGCTTCCAGTCGCGCGCATCGAGATAGGCGCTGTCGGTGCCGGTGACGCCCGAGGTCAGGCTCTCGGTGCCGAAGATGACGCGGACCTGCTTTTGCGAGGCCGGCGAAATCGCGCGGGCACCGCTGAGATGCGCCACAAGTGCCGCAAGGTCCTTTTCCGCGAGCGGACGCACCACCTGGTCGAGCCCGCCCGGTCCGCCGGGACCGGCCGGACGGCCGGAGCGGACCACCAGCAGATTGCTGCCGAGCTTGGAGATGTCGGCCTTGACCTTTGCTGTGGTGCCCGAGCCGATGGTGAGCATGGCGATGACGGCGGCAACGCCGATGACGATGCCGAGCAGCGTCAGGAACGAGCGCAGCACATTGCGGCGGATCGAGCGCAGCGAGAGGCGGACGGTTTCCCAGATCATGGCTGTGCGATCTCCAGCTTCCTGGAATCCGAAGCGACATGGCCGTCGAGGAAGCGGATTGTGCGTTCGGCATATTCGGCGACGTCGGCCTCATGCGTGACCATGGCGATGGTCAGGCCAAGCTCGGTGTTGAGCCGGGTGAGCAGCTCCATGATCTCGTGCGTGCGGGCGGTGTCGAGATTGCCGGTCGGCTCGTCGGCGACGAGGAG
>NZ_RZRK01001293.1:0-996 GCF_003997835.1 Mesorhizobium sp. M7A.F.Ca.CA.004.12.1.1 | reverse complement strand
CCTTCTTCCTCGTCTCGACGCTGTTCGCGCTGAACTTCGTCGGCGACGGCCTGCGCGACGCACTGGACCCGAGAGATCGATAAGATGGGGATCGCTAAGATGGCTGCTTCCGAAACGATCCTCAGCGTCAAGGATCTGCGTGTCCGCTTCCGCACGCTCGACGGCGCAGTCGAGGCGGTGAAGGGCATCAGCATCCACGTCAATGCGGGCGAGACCGTTGCCGTGGTTGGCGAATCCGGGTCCGGCAAAAGCCAGACGATGATGGCGGCGATGAGCCTGCTGGCATCGAACGGCGAAGCGACAGGCAGCGTTGATTATCGCGGCCGCAATCTTCTGACGCTCAGCAAATCCGAGCTCAACCAGGTTCGTGGCCGCAAGATCAGCATGATCTTTCAGGAGCCGATGACTTCGCTCGATCCGCTCTATTCGATCGGCAACCAGTTGATCGAGCCGATCCGCCGGCACCGGGGCCTGAATGCCGCCGAGGCGCGGGAAGAGGCGCTCAAGCTGCTGCGGCTGGTGCATATTCCCGATCCCGAGCGGCGGATGAAATCCTATCCGCATGAAATGTCCGGTGGCCAGCGCCAGCGTGTGATGATCGCGATGGCGCTCGCCAACGACCCTGACATATTGATCGCCGACGAGCCGACGACGGCGCTCGACGTGACCATCCAGGCGCAGATCCTGATGCTTCTGGCCGAATTGCAGCGCAAGCTCGGCATGGCGATCGTCTTCATCACCCACGATCTTGGCATCGTCCGCCGCTTTGCCGACCGGGTCTATGTCATGCGCCAGGGCGAGGTTGTCGAGGAGGGGGAGGCGGAGGCCATCTTCGTCAATCCCCAGCATGCCTACACGAAAATGCTGCTGGCGGCCGAGCCGGCCGGCAGCAAGCGGCCGCCGCCCGCCAATGCTCCGGTGCTGCTCGAAGGTAGAAATGTCGAAGTGACGTTCAGGATTGGCGGCGGGTTTCTTGCTGGTGAACCGCTGATGCTG
>NZ_RZRK01001292.1:0-1003 GCF_003997835.1 Mesorhizobium sp. M7A.F.Ca.CA.004.12.1.1 | reverse complement strand
GATTGGAACCGGTGACGCTGGGCGCCAAGGAGGGCCTGGCGCTGCTCAACGGCACCCAGTTTTCGACCGCCTATGCGCTGGCCGCCTTGTTCGAGGCCGAAGTGCTCTACCAATCGGCGCTGGTCGCTGGTGCCCTGTCGACCGACGCGGCAAAAGGGTCCGACGCCCCCTTCGATCCGCGCATCCATGTGCTGAGAAAGCATCCCGGCCAGATCGAGACGGCCGACGCCCTGCGCAATCTGATGGCCGGCAGCGCCATCCGTGAATCGCATCGGGTTGGCGACGAACGCGTGCAGGATCCGTATTGCCTGCGCTGCCAGCCGCAGGTCATGGGCGCCGCACTCACCGTGCTGCGCCAGGCGGCCGACACGCTGGGCACCGAAGCCAATGGCGTCACCGACAATCCGCTGATCTTCGCCGAGGATGACACCGCGCTTTCCGGCGGCAATTTCCACGCCGAGCCGGTGGCCTTCGCCGCCGACATGATCGCGCTCGCCATCTGCGAGATCGGCTCGCTGTCGGAACGCCGCATCGCCATGCTCGTCGATCCGGCACTGTCCGGCATGCCGGCCTTCCTGACGCCGAAGCCCGGCCTGAACTCCGGCTTCATGATCCCGCAGGTGACGGCGGCGGCGCTCGTTTCGGAGAACAAGCAGAAAGCCTATCCGGCCAGCGTCGATTCGATCCCCACCTCGGCAAACCAGGAAGACCATGTTTCGATGGCCGCGCACGGTGCGCGCCGGCTGATCGGGATGGTCGAGAACGCCACCGCCGTGATCGGCATCGAATTGCTGGCCGCGGCCCAAGGCTGCGATTTCCATGCGCCGCTGGCCTCGAGCGACGCCCTGGAGGCAGTGCGTAAGCTGGTCCGGGCCGAAGTGCCGCATCTCGACAATGACCGCCATTTCCACCCCGATATGGAAAAAGCCATCGCCATGGTGCGCAGCGGTGCGACCATCGTGGCCGCCGGCGGCCACGATGGTCGCACCGCTGCGCACCATGG
>NZ_RZRK01001291.1:0-1003 GCF_003997835.1 Mesorhizobium sp. M7A.F.Ca.CA.004.12.1.1 | reverse complement strand
CTTCGAGAGAGCATAGAGCCGCGATGTCTTCAGTTTCCTGTTGTAAACCACCAGGGATTTACCATCCGCAATCACGCTGATCCCAGATTGGCCAGCATAATTGAACCGGATCTTGCCCGGGCGTTGGAGAAAAAACCTGCCATGTTTTCTTTCCGCCTTCGGGCCCGACTGCACGAAATCCCCTGACATAGATTTCACCGATGAGAAGTGATCGGCAATCGTCTTCGCATCAACCGGCGCGGCCGAAATCGCAATCGTGGACGCGATATTCAACGCGGCAGCGCCAACAGCGGCAAACAAGAAACCCGGCAACTTTTTGATCCGATAGGCCATTCGATTAACCCCCAAGCAGACGCGTGATCGAAGGAGATCACGCGTCTTGAGATCAGTAACCGTCCGGGCACCGTGCGACGTAAACCCGGCCGTACCGATCGCGATATCTGCACTGGCCGGCTTCGCTGGCGTGGCCGATGACCGCCCCGGCTATCGCTCCGACCGCACCGCCGACAACCGCTCCTTCCACAGGGTCTCCGGCCACCGCGGCGCCTACGGCCGCGCCACCCAAGCCGCCGACGGCGGCGCCTTGTTCGGTACGGGAGCACGCCGAGAGCGGAATGAGCAGGCTCAAAATGAGCAGCGTCTTTTTCATCGTTTCTCTCCTGAGGCTACTATTAGCCAAAGCTTAAATGCTTAAGAGAGCTTTTCGATCCATCGACCGTTGCCTGCCATTCAAGCCTGGCCGTGGCGGAGCCGCGCGCCTTCGGCTCAAATCGTACCCTCACTGGTGGACGGGTGCGCGAAGTCGTCGCTTGGTGCAAACGTTGGCCGTGGACTTCCGCACTCGCACAAGGGAGAACGGATGAAACAGAGGACAGGATCCGCGGCGAACCGAACGGGCCAGGCTGATTGCGCGCCTGGCCAGCAAGGTTTGGAAGTCGACCCGAACTAAGCCGGCTGCAGTTCCCTGCGTGGCAGTGGCGGGAAAGCGATGGCGATGCCGACC
>NZ_RZRK01001290.1:0-1004 GCF_003997835.1 Mesorhizobium sp. M7A.F.Ca.CA.004.12.1.1 | reverse complement strand
CTGCAGCCGCCGGATCAGCGCGAAGAAGTGCCGCTTGGCTTCCGGCGTCAGCGTCGCCGGAGGCTCGGCGAAGATGAGGATAGAGGAATTGGGGTGAACCGAGCGAGAGAGAGAGAAAAGAGGACGCGGGGCAGAAAAAAGCGTCGCCACCATGGCGTTCGGGTCGACGGGAAAGTTCAGCGATTGCAGGAATTGCTGCGCCGAAATGTAGGTGCCGCGCAGCCGGTTGAGGAACTTTTCGGTGCCGAGATAAAGGTTCTGCGCCACCGTCATCGACGGCACCAAGCTGGTTTCCTGGAACACCATGGCGATACCGGCCTGAAGCGCCGCGTGCGGCGAGGCGTAGGCGATCTCCTGCCCCTTGTGGAACATCTTGCCCGAGGTGGCGTCGACCACACCGGCGATGATCTTGGTCAGCGTCGATTTTCCCGCGCCGTTCTCGCCAAGCAGCGCGTGGATCTCGCCCTTGCGCAGGTCGAAGCTGACATTCTTCACAGCGGGCACGCCGCGGTAGTTCTTGGTGACATTCTCCAGACGGACAATCGGTTCCATCAGAAACCTCCCGTGGCGACGGAAAGGATGCAGTCGCCGCCCCTGGAGGCGATGAACAGAAGACCGTCCTTTTCCGCAACGCTGCAGATGCCATGGCGCGTGCCATTGGCGCGGCTGTGCAGGCTGAATTGCGGCTGCATCTTCTGGTCAAGCCTGACCACCAGCCCGTAGGAGCGGCTCGGCGACCACGGCTTGTGGATGCCCATGGTGCGGATGCCGCCGCATTGCAGCGGCTCGAGGAAGCTGCGGCTGGAGGCCAGCGCTGGCGCGATCCAGTAGGCAGGCGGCACCTGGCTCAGCATGTCCTGACGGTAATGCGTTTCCTGTAGCACGAATTCGATCAGCCGGTTGCGCGGCGCAAACAGGGTCAGCCACGCCCCACCATCGGCGGAAGGTGACAGCCGCGCGGGATAGCCGGGCAGATGCGTCAGAACCGTCGAGCGGCTGCCCGT
>NZ_RZRK01000128.1:0-10479 GCF_003997835.1 Mesorhizobium sp. M7A.F.Ca.CA.004.12.1.1 | reverse complement strand
CGCCTCGACGATGCCGGGCCTGCCGAGCAGCTCGCCATTGCCGAGATCGAGGATGACGATGCCCGGGCGCGTATCGGCCGGCGGTCCCTTGAGGAAGTCGCTCGTCTCGGAAACCCTGACGTCATAGATCGCCAGCGCATCGAGCCGCGTCGCCACATCGCGCTTGAAATTCGGGTCCGACGAAAACAGCGCCACCTGCTTGCGCTTGGTCGGCGTAACCTTGGTGTTGATGGCATTCATGACGCGGTGCTCTTCAGATCTTCGCCCGTGACCGTGCTCAGCATGGAGGGCATGGTGATGTTTGCAAAACTCAAAAAGAAGAACTGGAAGTTCACATTTTGGAGGCTGACTGAAATAGTAGGAACGTTTCCTGCGGCTCGCGTCTGATAGCCAAGTCCCGTAGCCGAATAGCGGATGACGACATTGGCTGGCAGCAGCAAGGGGTCGAAGTCGCACATGCCAGGACGACTGCCGGCCACCGGGCCACATATTCCGTCGTCACCTGCAAAAATTCTGCTGAAATTTGTTGCTGACCACACGCCGGCAACACAATGGGCACCTGTGCAACTGCAGGTCGAGGTTGCGCCATTGCAAACATAGGCAAAAGAATTCGCGACAACGGGAGATCCCGGTGTCGTAGTCGGGCCAGCCGTGGAAATCTGCGGCGCGACCGGATCCGAGATTGAGGCTAGCCGTGCACCGGCCTGGACGGCCTTGGTGGCCGAGTTCCACTGATATAATGCATAGCCGAAATCGACGAAGCCGAAGACAAGGGCAAACAGCAGGGTCGAGACAATGGCCATTTCCACTGTCGCCGTGCCGTCCTCTGATTTTGCGAAACGCTTGATCATGATCAGAACCGGATCAACCGCTCCTCGTGAAAGCCATTGAGGGTGATCGGCCCGATACCGAGCAAATACAGTATGCCGACCCCGCTGTAACCGAAGGTGCCCGCCGCCCTGACGATGCAAACCTGTGCGGTGGTGGACCGATATTGAGTGACGCCGGCGACCACGGCATCGTGACAAGAGCCTGAGGCGGCGATGGTCATCGTCACATTCGCCTTCTGCCAGCCGGCGATGCGCGCGGGTGCTGTCCCGGTCGCGTTGCCGAACACCGCGATGTTGGTGGCAATGTCGGCGCAGTCGATCGTCAATCCAGCATTGGTGTACAACTGACTGTTGCAGCGCGCCGCAAAGCGGGCACCGTCCGAAAGCCCGGCTTCCATCAGCAGCTTTTCGTGGATCAGATTGCCGAATTCAAAGACACCCGCCGACAGGATCAGCATCAGTGGCGCGATCAGCGCCATCTCGACAAGCGCCGTCCCACTTGGATCGCGTCTAAATCTATGCAGATGGCGGTAGAGCGTTGCGATCATGGCCGTCACCGGTAGAGCTGGGCTTCGTCGCGAAGAAAATTGTCGAGCGTGCCTTGGCCGCCGCGCCCGGTGATGTCTACAAGCTCGACTCTAATGGTCTGATCTGGGCCGCTCTCCACAGGTTCCGTGATGAAGAAACTGCCGAAGGCCTCGACCGGTAGCGGCTCTGAGGAGTTGCCTCCTGACATCAACCCGGCGGCTACCAGTGCCTGACAGTTTAAGATGGCGCCGTAGAGGAGTCGTCGGTCCGGATCGGAAACGCTGTTTGACGAACAGGCTGGGGCGCCTAGCTCGCCACCATTCGAAGGGTGATTTACGATGCCCTGCGAAATCTCGTAGCGATAGGCGCTGTAGCGGGTCGGCTGATTTGTATTGCTGGCAGGGTTTATACCATCTGCCCCGATTGGCTTTGGAACGGTTACCGGGTTTGTCGTGGTGTTGAAATTGGTATTCCAATATTGGTCGAAATCCCAATTCCCGTCGCCGATGCGTCCGTTGACTACCGGGTCGCGTGGCAAGGCCTGGAAATTTGTCGGCTGCGCCGGGCTGACTTCAGCGGCATTGCACGCGTTACCTTGGGTCCTGTAGCCCTTCCGCACGTTTTCACCTGGCGCAAAATTAGGGTCGTTTCTATTGCCGTTCATCGGTCCATCGTAGACGTCGAAGCGAACATTCAATGCATCGCGAACCGTCGCAAGGAAGCCGGGGCGCAGCAGCACGCCACGTTGATCGTAACATGCCTGCGATTTTGTCATGGCGATCATATCCCTGATGGCGTTTGCGCCAGATCCATTCGGCGGTTGCAGGAAGCCGTAGTTTCCAGGCGAGTTCTGCGCCGAACTGCCGCCCTGCTGGCGCAGCTCAATCATGCGGCGGCGCTTCGCCGGGTCGGCGGCGACGTCAAAGAGGTTGTCAGCCGTATTCTCGTAGGGATTGCAGATGTACACCGGGGTGAAATCGCAGACGCTGGAGGTGAAGCCGGCGACCGACACTGCCCCGATGTTGAACGATCCGTTGGCGTTCGACGACAGAAAAGAGACGGGGAAGATCGCTGCGAACCCTACGGGCGTTACTGTGACCTCGATGAAGCGAGCTTGCACGGCGCCTGCGACCTCGTCGGTGATGACATTGGCTGCGGTGATCGGAAGATTGTCGGTCGCCGGAATAGATCTCAGATAGCGCCTGGTTACGCCGGCTGCCAACAAATCCTGCGGGCCGGTACCACCTGTCGAGAAATTATATCTGTTGAAGACCAAGGTGGACAGCGCGCGGTCTGCCCGCGTGATGCTATCAGGCCGGCCATCAAGTTCGGCAGCAGCGGCAAGCGAGAACGAATCGGCGCCCTTTTGCAGATCATTATGCAGATTGTTCGCCCTGCTCATATCGATGGCGAGCAGCGAAAACCCGATAATCGCCGGCAGGGTAATGCTGACGAGGATCAGCGCTATTCCCCTCTGGTCCTGCCAGAACGCGCGAAAGGTCCGCAGCATGGCCTTACTCTTTGCTCCCCTGACGCCGGTCGTCTTGCCTGGCGCACTGAAACCGCATCCCTGTTCAGTTCACTGGTTCGTCACTCCCGACCCGCCGACATTGACCGTGATGGCCGGCGGCGGCGGCGGTGGTGGTGGAAATCTGTAGTTCTGAGCAACACCGGCGGCGCGCGCACCGTCACCCTCGATCCTGGTGTTGTTGGAGGCCGGATTGAGCGGGTCGACCGTTTGCAGCATCGAATTGAACTTCTGCGTGTCGCCGGCAGCCAGGGTCACCGAATCATAGTGGTTCAGATAGTCCGTGGCACAGCCCGACAGCAGGCCGGTGCCCAGGATGAGGATCAAGGCGCTATTTCTTGACATAGAGCATCTTGTCCTTCGATTTGAAGTCGAGCATGTGGCCATAGGGGCCGGTTACGCCTTCGCCCAGTTCATATTTACGGACCATATCCTTGGTCACTTCAAGCTGTCCGAGCACGAAGAATTCGGGATCGTTGGCGGGCCGTGTCTTGTCGAACGGCGTCGCCAACTGCTCGCCGGGCTTCACCGGCCGCACGATGTGCGGCGTGACGATGACGACCAGCTCGGTCTCTTCCTTCTGGTTGCTCGAATTGCGAAACAGCGTTCCGATGACAGGCACCTGGCCGAGCCACGGCACCTGGTCCTGGAGCTTGGTGGTCTTGCTCGACAGAAGCCCGCCTACGGCGAAACTCTGGCCGTCGCGAAGTTCGACGACGGTTGCCAGCTTGCGGTTGGTGAAGATCGGGTCGCCGGCGGTGGTGAAGCCGGTCAGGTCGCTGACTTCCGGCGCCAGCCTCATATGGATCTTGCCGTCGTCGAGTACGACCGGCGTGAACAGCAGGTTAACGCCGAATTGCTTGTACTCGATGCTTATCTCGCCGTCTTTGTCGAGCGTTCGGATAGGCACTTCGCCGCCGGCGTTGAAGCTGGCCTGCTCGCCGGAAAGAGTGGTGAGGTTGGGGTTCGCGAGCATGCGCACCGCGCCTTTGGACTCGAGCGCCTCGATGATCAGATCGACCTTGATGTTGCTGTCGATGACGCGCGTGATCAGGGCTCCGAAGGGACTGGAGGTCGACAGGAGGCCGCTGAGCAGACCGCCCGGCCCGAGCACCACTCCGTCCTCGTCGACGGCAGCAACACCGGTGCCGGTACGGGTCGTGCCACTGCCGTTCGTGCTCCTGATCGACACGCCGAGATCGCGGCCGGTGTTGCGCTTGGCTTCCAGCACGCGCACTTCTAAATTGACCTGCTGGCTGTCGTCGACGATGACGGAGTTGATGACGGCGTCGGGGCCATATTGCTGCGCAACCGCCAGGATAGCCGCCAGCGTGGCGCCGTCCTTGACATGACCGCCAAGCCTGACCCTGCCGTTGACCGAGCCGACCTCGATGCGCGACTTCGGCGCCACCTGGCGGATCGCCTGCGCCATGTCGCTGACATCAACACCGACCTCGATCTGGAGCGCGCCGAGCGAGCGCTTGTCGGTGGAAAACAGATTGACCGTGGTGGTGCCGGCGCCCTTGCCGATGACATAGAGCGTGCGGTCGGTCATCGGCTGCGCATCGGCGATCTTCTCGTCGCCGACGACGATATCGCCCAGATTGGCACTCACCTGGATCGTTACCGATTGTGACATCGGCAGGAAAATCCGGTGCACGGCAGGGGTTGAGACATCGATGAAGCGGTCGGCCGCACCGGCCGCCAGGCCCGACAGCAACAGCGCCGCCAAACACGACAACGCGGCCGTCGCTATCCCTAACCAAGAACCCCGCATCCCCGTCTCCCCACTCGCTGCTGGTGGCAGCATCCGTTTCGCCGCGCTTTATTGTTGTCGCGGTACGTCATATGTCTCGAGCTTCACACCCCGGAACACGCCGACCGTAGCCCGTGCCGGCGGCTCCGGCTGCACGTATTTGACCACTTCCTTGGTCGCCGGTGCCGCGATAGGAACCGGTTTGGCCCGGCCAAGTTCGTCGAGACGGCTTCCCACTTTTTCCACGGCCTGGGTCAACCCGGCAATCTTGTCCTCGGCGCGCTTGCGCTCGGCTGCTGCTGCCGCTTCCGCTGCTGCCCTCTTGTCGAGCTCCGCCTGCCTGGCGGCGACATCGGCCGGCGTTTCGCCGGTCAGGTCAGAAAGCGTCACCCGTTCTGTCGTCTCGCCCTTGCTGGCTGCGGCCTGACGCAGCGCCAGCGACAATTGGCCGGCGCCTGCCGCCAGCGTCAGCTTTTGCGCGTCCCTGGTGCTGGCCTCCAGCGTCACGGACTTCACCACCGTCGGGCTGTCCTTGCTTTCGTCGGCCACCTGGTCGATGGCCAGCACCTTCATGCTCTGCAGCAGCACGTCGACGAAACTCTTATCCGTGCCATCATCGCCGCGCGCCGTGCGGGTGAGTAGGATATCGACTCGATCGCCCGGGAAAACGAAGCCGGCCACACCGAGCACGTCGTTGACGCGGATGGACACGGCCTTCATGCCTTCGCCGAGCACCGCCGAAAGCGTGGCGCGCTGGCCGGGGCCGGTAATCTTGGTAGCAAGAATCGGCTCATTGATGCCGATCGCTTGCAATGCCTGCTTGGCACCGTCGCCAGCTAGCAGGTCTTTCGTTGACTTGAATGCCCCGGCTGGAACCGCGCCCGCAGGCCAGGCAACTTCGCGCAGTTTATCTGCGCTCAGAGCGTCACCGAACTTCAGCGGCACTGCCGCAACCACGACCGTGCTGCCTTGTACGACACCCGTTTGTGCCATGGCGCTTCGCTGGCCGGCAAGCCAGATATTGACCAGCACCACCGCCAGGACGCCGAACACCCCGGCGAGCACGATCATGATAATTGTGTTGGCGCGCATGTCCCAAGCCCCAGCCCCAATGCGGGATTCGCCCGCTGCGATCGGATTCAGGCCCGGCTCGAACGATCCGGGCCTGAATGTAGTCAGGCGATCAGGAACCGGTGCCCGCAGCCGCGTTGCAGGTGCCAGCCCCCGCGTCGAGGGCGGTGCAGAGACCGAGGAACCTGGCGTTTACCCAGGCGCCGATGGCGATGACAGTCAGGATCGATGCAACGGCAATGATGCCGATAAGAATAGAATATTCGACCATGGCAGCGCCGTTCTCATCGTCGCGGAACTGCCGGGTCATCGTCATGAGCTTGTTCATGTCAATTTCTCCCTTTGGAGGTTGGAACCCGACGAGACAGAGCAAAGGATGAAATCCATACCCAAGCATCCCCCGTCATCTCGATCCTAGGTCCCGAGAAAACGCAGAGTCAAACGAGATTAAGAGTTCCTTAACTTTCATGTACATGATTCGGCAAGAAGATCACAGTTCCGAATTTTCGCAACAGCTTGATTCTTTTCATTTTTCAAGGACTTTAACCATTCGTTCACAATTTGGCCCCCGATGGGGCAAGATTGTGGAAGCATTAGCGCAAATGCATATTCCTTTATATCTAAGGGTTTAGCAGCCTCTTCCGGGCGGTTTGCCCCCAAAAGTCGAAAGAGCCTGGAAAGCAGGGCCGACGCCCTGACCACGAACCGGCAGCCGTATCAAATAAGCGCGTTATTACAGGCTTCTGATCTTAACTATGTAGAAAGTATTGAGGGCACGCCTACCACCTGGGCGCTTGTGCCTCCCGTGGTTAACAGTTAGTTTCCGCTAATGAGGGACTGAGGGGAGTATAAGCGACTATGCTGGGGCGGTTCATCAAGGGGACAAGCGAACAGCAGGTAGCGTCAAAGACCGATCAGCTGGTGGTGCAGCCTGTTGCTCCGGCTCTTTCGCCAGCCGCTGATATTGAATCGCATGGCAATGATTTTCTGACGCTCAAAGTCGAGCTTCATCGCCATTTGATCGATCGGTTCAACCTGACCGCTCTTGAAAGCGCTTCCAAGGACGAGATCCTGAATGAGATCCGTCCGATCGTGCGCGAGTTCGTTCGCGCTCGTGCGGTGCCATTGAACGCACGCGAGCTTGATCAGCTGACCAGCGACACCGCCGACGAGATGCTGGGTCTCGGGCCAATCGAACCGCTGCTCAAGGACGATTCGATTACCGACATCATGATCAACACCCACAAGCGCGTCTTCATTGAGCGGCGTGGCATGATCGAAGAGACGGCAATCCGTTTCCGCGACGAGGCGCATCTGTTGCGCGTCATCAACAAGATCGTTTCGGCTATCGGCAGGCGTGTCGATGAATCGTCGCCCATGGTCGACGCACGCCTGGAAGACGGTTCGCGCGTCAATATCGCGGTGCGACCGATCTCGGTCGACGGCCCCCTGGTGTCGATCCGCAAGTTCTCCAAGAATCCCTATTCGCTCGAACGTTTGATGGCTTTCAACTCCATTCGTCCGCCGATGATCGAACTGCTGCGGATCGCCGTGCAGGCGCGCAAATCGATCCTGGTTTCGGGCGGCACCGGCAGCGGCAAGACCACCTTGCTCAATGCATTGTCGAGTTACATTCCCTCGAAAGAGCGGCTGATCACCATCGAGGATGCGGCCGAACTGCAATTGCAGCAGCCGCATGTGGGCCGCCTCGAAACGCGCCCGCCCAATGTCGAGGGTAGGGGGGAGGTGCGCCAGCGCGAATTGCTGAAGAACGCGTTGCGCATGCGGCCGGACCGCATCATCGTCGGTGAGGTGCGCGGCGAGGAAGCCTTCGACATGCTGCAGGCGATGAACACCGGCCACGAAGGCTCGATGACGACAATCCATGCCAACACGCCGCGCGATGCGATCTCGCGGCTGGAGCAGATGGTCGGCATGGCCGGCATGCCGATGACGCATGAGTCAATCCGGGCGCAGATCGCGTCCGCCATCGACATCATCGTGCAGACACAGCGTCTTTCGGATGGAGGCCGGCGTGTCACCTCCATATCGGAACTGACCGGCATGGAAGGCAATGTCGTGCAGCTCCAGGAAATCTACCATTTCGTCCGCCGTGAGGTCACAGCCGAGGGCAAGGTCATCGGCGACTTTCGCGCGACCGGTGTCCGTCCGCGCTTCGCTCCGGAGGCCGCGACGCTTGGCCATTATTTTGCCAAGGACGCCTTCAACCCGCAGGTTGCCCTCTGATGCTGACGGGTCAAGCTCTGCTCTACTTCATCTACATGCTGGCGGCAGCCTCGGTCATTCTGGCAGGCGAAGCTCTCTATCTTTCCTTTGCCGGCCGCCGCTCCCGGTCTCTAGCAGTCAATCGCCGGCTGAAGCGGCTCGCTGGCGACGTTCCAGCCGAACAAACGTTGCAAGGGTTGCTGCGAGAACGCGGCCTCACGGACTCCGGCGACTTTCTTTTTGGACTGGTCTGGTTGAACAGGCTCTATACCCAGTCCGGTATCACCGGAAATCCGTTGACCTTCGCCGCGACGTTCTTGCTTGTCGGATTGGCGATGGCGTTGCTGCTGGCGGTCCTCTTCAATTTCTCTGCCTTGGCGTCGCTCATCATTTTTTTGGTCATAGGGTTTATCTTGCCGCTTCTCGTCCTCCGGCGCGCTCGTAACAAGCGAATCCGGAAGTTTGCCAAACAGCTGCCGGATGCGCTCGACATGATCGTTCGTTCGCTGCGCGCCGGACATCCCGCTTCGATCGCGATCGGTCTGGTCGCACGCGAAATGCCGGATCCGTTGGGCACTGAATTCGGCATCGTCTCCGATGAGATCACCTTTGGTCTCAGCATCGAGCAGGCCGTGCGGAAGCTTTCGCAGCGCGTCGGCTTCGAGGGGCTTCAGCTGCTGTCGGTATCGCTGTCGATTCAGGCCAAGACGGGCGGCAATTTGACCGAAATTCTGGCCAATCTTTCCTCCGTTCTGCGTGAACGGCAGAAATTGCGAATGAAAATTAGGGCGCTTTCGGCCGAAGGTCGCGTCTCCGCGTGGATCATCTCCTTGTTTCCTATTGTGATGTTCCTCACGCTTCAAATCCTTGCCCCATCCTATTACGGAGCCGTTTGGAGCAACCCGCTCGTCTTCCCGATATTTATGCTTTTTGGGTTGTGGGCGCTGCTTGGCGACTTCATCATGTACCGGATGGTTACTTTCGATTTCTGACTGGGAGCGACGAAAGAATTGTTTTCGAACATTCAGGATCTGGGTTTCTTGGTGTCTATCGTCGTCTTCGCGGCGGCGGTGTCCCTTTTCCTGTTCGGTGCGTTAGTCTTTCTGCCAGCTCTGCAAACCCGTAAGCTTGTCGCGCAGAGCCTGATGGGTGAAGGAATCGCAGACCGTCGATCCATGCTCGGGCAAGACCAGCTTGCCAAGATTTCGGCGCAACGGCCGGTCGATGCCTACTTCAAGTCGATCGAGAAGGAGCGGGAAGAGCCAAACGCCTTGGAAGCGAAGCTGTTTCGCGCCGGCTTTTATCAATCAAGCGCACCGCTGATTTATACGCTGTGCCGCCTTGTCGCGGTCTGCGTCGGCTTTCTGGCAATGTATGCACTCCTGTCGCGGGCTCTGCCGTCGCACCTGCCGGGTTTCATTACCCTTGCAGGTTCTGCCCTGTTCGGCCTGGCCTGCATCGTGCTTCCCGCCATTCTGCTCGACCGTTTCGAGAACGGCCAGAAACAGATCTATCGCCGAGCTTTCCCCGACTTCATGGACATGATGATCACCTGCGCCGATGCCGGCATGAGCCTGGAGGGGGCAGTCGAACGCGTCAGTCATGAGATGGCTGGCACCCACAAATGGCTGGGAATACAGCTGTCGATCATGAATTTGCAGTTGCGTGCCGGCAAGCCGTTGCGGGAGGCATTGCGCGAACTCGCCGATCGTATCGGGCTTGACGAAGCCAGGGCACTGGCTGTCCTGTTTAGGCAATCGGAAGAACTCGGCACCAGTCTCACCGATGCATTGCGTGTCTATAGCGCCGAGATGCGCGGGCAACGAATTCTGAGTGCAGAGGAACGCGCCAACTCTCTGCCGGTGAAGATGATGATTCCGTTGGGGCTGTGTATCTTCCCTGTGGTTATGATGGTTATCATGCTGCCGGTGATCATCCGCATGAGGGGCATTATCTTCTAGTTGCGTGTATGATCTGATTCTAATATGAGGTCCGAGACCCTTGGGGGAATCTATATGAAGAGGGCTAACGCGGCGGCAGCCTGTCTGTTGATAATGCTTGCCGGCTGCCAGACGGCGGACATAACCGACGGGGTCGTGCGCACCAACGAACCATCGAAAGGCGACGTGACGTCTTTTGGCGACGCTTTCGATGGGCTGAAGACGGTCAGCGATGTCGAATATTACGCCTCGGACCAGGCCGTCGCCGAGGCCAAGAACCAGTTCCGTGCCGAGAATTACGGCAATGCCGGCGCGCTGTTCTTCAAGGCGACGCAACTGGCGCCCAATGATGGCAACGCCTGGATGGGACTTGCCGCCTGCACCGACCGGATCCGCCGCTTCGACCTGTCCGACAAGGCCTATGCCAAGGCGTTCAAGCTGGTCGGCGCGACGCCTGAATATTACAACAATGTCGGCTATTCCTACCTGCTGCGCGGCAAGCTGCAGGATGCGCGCTCGAATTTTCTCAAGGCTTACGAATTGGCGCCCAACGACCCGACCGTCGCCAACAATCTGAAGCTTTTGTCGTCAAGCGTGCAG
>NZ_RZRK01001289.1:0-1005 GCF_003997835.1 Mesorhizobium sp. M7A.F.Ca.CA.004.12.1.1 | reverse complement strand
GCCGATGCCGATCCTCAGGCCGGTAAAGATGTAAGGCGCGGCGGCCGGCACCATGATCTTCACGAAGAACTCGAACTGGTTGAGCCGCAGGATGCGCGAGACGTTGCGATAATCCTCTGGGATGTTACGCACGCCGACCGCGGTGTTGATGATGATTGGCCAGATCGACGTGATGAAGATGACGAAGATCGCCGACGGGCTGGAATCGCGGAACGCCGCCAGCGACAGAGGCAGCCAGGCCAGCGGCGGCACCGTGCGCAGGATCTGGAACACCGGGTCGAGGCCGCGCATCGCCCAGATCGACTGGCCGACCAGCGCGCCGAGCGCGACGCCGACCACCGCCGCCAGGCCGAAGCCGATGGCAACACGCTGCAGCGAGATTAGCACGCGCCATGCCAGACCGATATCCTGCGGGCCATTGTCGAAGAACGGATGCGCGATCAAATCGTAGGCCTCGTTCCACACCTGGGTCGGCGGCGGCAGGCTTGATGTCGGCGACGAACAGGCGATCTGCCAGACGACCAACATCAGCGCGATGACGATGATGGGCGGCACCAGCGCGCTCGCCAGTTTGCCGGCGATGGCGAGCGGCTCGAAGCGACGCCGTGCCTTGGCAGTGAAGGCGATGACCTCCGCCGGCTTGGCAGGAAAGGCCTTCACCTTGGTGTCCTCGATAGTCTGCATCGACATGTCTGGGGAAAACTCCGTGGGGCAGATAATTCGAGCGACAAACGGCGCAATGCGCCGTTTGCGCAGGGGTTCAGGCCGATGCCTTGATCTTCAGGCTATCGAGATAGGCGGACGGGTTGGCCGGATCGAAGATCTTGCCGTCGAAGAAGGTCTCGACGCCGCGCGACGACGACGCCGGAACGTCGGCAGCCGCAACGCCGAGATCCTTGGCCGCTTCGCGCCACAAATCCTCGCGGTTGACCTGATCGACCAGCGCCTTGATGTCGGTGGTCGGCGCGAACTTGCCCCAGCGGATGTTCTCGGCGAGGAACCACG
>NZ_RZRK01001288.1:0-1006 GCF_003997835.1 Mesorhizobium sp. M7A.F.Ca.CA.004.12.1.1 | reverse complement strand
CATGGGAGCGAAATGCCTTTGCCTGAAGCCGGATCCCGGCCAAAAGCCGAAATCCCGAAAAGCGGAAGGCCGGCTGACGCCGGCCGCTGAATGCGCGGCCTCCTTAGCCAAATGATGAAGGTTTCGCAAGGCTGGCGGCCGATTGCCGGCGCCAGAACCCGGCATATTGCCTTCCGCCCCGCCGCCGCCTACGAAATGCAGCCTGCGGGGAATTCTTTTGGTTCGGCATAACAGATGATGATTGCTCGTCTTCGACGTGCCATGCGATGGCAATCGCTCCCGCTTGTCGCCGGCTTCGCCGTGCTGGTGCTGATTGTCGGCAGCCGCGCCATGCTGGTCGAGGAACAACGGGCCAACCGCGCCGCCGCGCGCGAGGCAATCGAATATCAGCAATTGCTTTCGGGTCTGCTTTCTCTGGCGCAGGAAGCCGAGAACGGCCAGCGTGGCTACCTGCTGACCGGCGAGAAATCCTATCTCGAACCCTATCGGAGCGCTGTCCGCGCCATTCCGGGCCAACTTGCCCGCATCGACAGCTTGACCGCCCCCGACGACCAGCTCGTCCAGCCGATCAACCATATCAAGGACGCGCTTTCGCAAAAGCAGGCTGAACTGGCCGAGACGATTGCCCTGTACGACCAGGGCAATGCGACGAATGCCCTGGATCTGGTTCGCAGCGGCCAGGGCAAGGCCGTCATGGACGAAATCCGGACCAGCATGGATACGGTCCGACGCATCAGTGCCGCAGCCATCGCCGCGCGCGACGCGCATACCGACCAGGTCGAGGCCTGGCTACGCATCGGTTCGCTGGCGGCGCTGCTGGCGATCTTCCTGCTTGCCGGCTACGCGATCAGGGAATCGCGCCGCCGCTTCCGTGAGGTGGCCGTCGCCCAGGATGAGTTGGTGCGCAAGAACGTCGCCCTCGGTAAGGAGATCGAGACTCGCGAAAAGGCCGAATCCCAGATCCGCCAGATGCACAAGATGGAGGCGGTCGGCCAGCTTACAGGCG
>NZ_RZRK01001287.1:0-1010 GCF_003997835.1 Mesorhizobium sp. M7A.F.Ca.CA.004.12.1.1 | reverse complement strand
GACGCTCGGCGACCATGAAGCCGGCGCCGGGCCGCGAAAACGCGATGCCCGCGGATACCAGCCGGTCATAGGCATCGACGATGGTGTTCTTGGAAACGTCGAATTGCTCGGCGGCCTTGCGTATCGACGGAAGCTTGGCGCCGACGGTAATCGAGCCGGTCTCGATGCGCCTTCTGATCTCTGCCGCCACGGCCTCG
Source organism: Mesorhizobium sp. M7A.F.Ca.CA.004.12.1.1 (assembly GCF_003997835.1). Classification (NCBI taxonomy): domain Bacteria; kingdom Pseudomonadati; phylum Pseudomonadota; class Alphaproteobacteria; order Hyphomicrobiales; family Phyllobacteriaceae; genus Mesorhizobium; species Mesorhizobium sp. M7A.F.Ca.CA.004.12.1.1. Next base: position 813 of record NZ_RZRK01001287.1, on the reverse strand, counting down.
GCGCGCGTCATCCCAGAACATCCTCCGATGGGCTGCGTGCCCTGATATGGACTGGTACAGTTTGTCGCTGTTTCCTGTAGCTGTACCTTGATAGATGGTATCAGTTAAACGATAGCTGCCTCAACGACAAGCATTCGCAGGGAGGCGATCGTGATGGTGGCTGTCCAGGACAGCGGTGTCGAGCCGCGGCTGAATTCCCGCATCGAGAAATTCCGCGACCTGTCGCCGGCCGATCGCCTGGCGACGGTCGGCGACGCCGCTCGTCTTGGGCAGGCGGATCGCGATGCCTTGCGCGGCGGCGTCCTGCCGCTCGATCTCGCCAACGGCATGATCGAGAATGTGGTCGGCACCTTCGAGATTCCGCTCGGCGTCGCCACCAACTTCACCATCAACGGTCGCGATTACCTCATCCCGATGGCGGTGGAAGAGCCGTCGGTGGTCGCCGCCGCCTCCTACATGGCGCGCATCGCCCGCGGTTGCGGCGGCTTCGAGACATCGAGCACCGCACCGATCATGCGGGCACAGGTGCAGATACTCGGTCTGTCCGATCCGCACGGCGCACGCGCCAGGCTGCTGTCCGCCCGCGACCAGATCATCGCCGCCGCCAACGAGAAGGACCGGGTGCTGATCGGCCTCGGCGGCGGCTGCCGCGAGATTGAAGTGCAGGTGTTCGAGGAGACGCAAGTCGGACCGATGGTGGTGCTGCATCTGCTCGTCGACGTGCGCGACGCGATGGGCGCCAACACGGTCAATACCATGGCCGAGGCAGTCGCACCGATGATCGAGCGCATTTCGGGTGGCACCGTCCGGCTG
>NZ_RZRK01001286.1:0-1015 GCF_003997835.1 Mesorhizobium sp. M7A.F.Ca.CA.004.12.1.1 | reverse complement strand
GCATCACCCCTATACCGAGGCGCTTTTGTCGGCGGTGCCCAAACTCGACCAGACCGAGACGGCACGCATTCGTCTCGACGGCGAAATCCCCAGCGCCACCAATCCGCCTTCGGGCTGCGTGTTCCACACGCGCTGCCCGCGCAAGATCGGCCCGATCTGCGAACAGCAGGAGCCGCCACTCGGCGAGGCCCAGCCCGGCCATTCGATCCGCTGCCACATTCCTTACGCCGAACTGGCCAGGCTGCAGAGAGCGGTCGTGACCGAGCCGGCATAGCGCTCTCGCTCGCGTGGCTTGGCCGGTCAGATCTGGCCGGCCATGCTGAGAGCACGGTCACCTTCTGAAAAACCCTGCCCTTCGGCCCAGTCTCTGGCCAGCGTGCGCAGGCCTGTGAGCGCGACATCCAGAACATCCGAAGACACGGGATTCGAGGGATAGGCGAGGTAGATCGGCCGTTGGAATACCGGAGCGTTGTCGATGCGCCGCATCTCGCCGCGCTCGATATGACCGCTGACGGCACTGAGCGGCAGATAGGCGGCGGCCTGCTGCGACTGCACGTGCTGAAGCCCGATGAAGACCAGCCCGGCCGAAATCGCCGGCTTGACCATGCCGGCAAAGGCGCGGTCGTGCTCGATGCGGAACTCCAGCCCCCAGTCCATCAGGATATAGTTTTCGGTCCATGGCTTGGTCTGTGCGGCGTGCTGGACGAGCACGACCTGATCGACGGCCAGCGTCTCGTAGACAATGCCGGGATGCGGTCGCGGCAGATAGAGGATGCAGATGTCGAGCAGGCCTTCCGCCAGCTGGTCGATCGCCGAGTCCGGAAAGCTGCCCTCCAGCCGCAGCGCCACGTTCGGCCGCCTGGCGCGCATCCACTCGACCCATGGCGAGGTGATGCGGTCCCACAGATAGGCCGGCGCGGTCAGCCGCAGCAAGGTCTCGTAACCATCGGGAACGGCGATGTCCTGCCGCGATTGCTCCCAGGTGCGGGTGATCGACGAGGCATGCGGCAGGAAC
>NZ_RZRK01001285.1:0-1018 GCF_003997835.1 Mesorhizobium sp. M7A.F.Ca.CA.004.12.1.1 | reverse complement strand
CCGCCATATTTGTTGATGATCTCCTGCAGGTCCTCGGGCACCGAGGACGAGCCGTGCATGACCAGATGCATGTTCGGCAGGCGGCGGTGGATCTCCTCGATGACGTTCATGGCCAGCACCGCGCCGTCCGGCTTGCGCGAGAATTTGTAGGCGCCATGGCTGGTGCCCATGGCAACCGCCAGCGCATCGACATGGGTGTCCTTGACGAATTCCACCGCCTGTTCCGGATCGGTCAAAAGCTGGTCGTGGCTGATCGCGCCTTCGACGCCGTGGCCGTCTTCCTGCTCGCCGCCGCCGCTCTCCAGCGAGCCGAGCACGCCGATCTCGCCTTCGACGGACACGCCGCCCCAATGCGCCATGTCGACGACGCGCTTGGTGATGCCGGAATTGTAGGCGTAGTCGGCCGGCGTCTTGCCGTCTTCCTTCAGCGACCCGTCCATCATGACCGAGGTGAAGCCGTACTGGATCGCGGTGACGCAGGTGGCTTCGTTGTTGCCATGGTCGAGATGCATGCAGACCGGAATGTCGGGATGGATTTCGACCAGCGCGTCGATCAGCTTGGCCAGCACCACGTCATTGGCATAGGCGCGCGCGCCGCGGCTGGCCTGCAGGATGACCGGCGACTTGGTCTCCTCGGCGGCCTCCATGATGGCGAGGCCCTGTTCCATATTGTTCATGTTGAAAGCGGGCACGCCGTAGCCGTATTCGGCGGCGTGGTCGAGCAATTGTCTCAGTGTTATGCGAGCCACCCAATAGTCTCCCGTATCTGGTTTCAAGCGCAACGTCGCGGGCCGGCCGGTTGCCGGTCGGCCCTTGATGCTTCTGGCGGGATTTCAACGGAACCGCAACCTTCAGAGCTCTTCTCGATCGCAATTCTTGTTGCAGGGCTGAAATCCGGCCGTTTTGGTGACTTAAGCCGCGATCAACTCCCGCGCCGCCAGGATCTGCACGCAGGCATTGGCCGCCTCCTTGCCCTTGATGGTGAAGTGCTCAAAGAAGAAGCGGTGGTGCTCGGCGC
>NZ_RZRK01001284.1:0-1019 GCF_003997835.1 Mesorhizobium sp. M7A.F.Ca.CA.004.12.1.1 | reverse complement strand
CCCGGACCCGCCAGTGTGTCGTCGAGAAGATGGCAGCGCGCGCTGTGCGCTGCGCCGATTGCGCGGGGGGCGGGATTTTCATCCGCGCACCGGGCGAAGGCATGCGGGCAGCGCCGGCGGAAGATGCAGCCCGCCTGGGTACCGAGCAGGCTCGGCACCTCGCCCGGTATCGTCGGCAACTGACGGGTGCGCTTCCTGATCCGTCCCGGATCGCATTCGAGCAACGCGCGCGTATAGGGATGCCCCGGCCGGCGGAAGATATCGCGCACGGTGCCGTATTCGACCACCTCGCCCGCATACATGACCGCCACCCGGTCGCAGAATTCGGCGACAGCGCCGAGATGGTGCGAAACGAACAGGATCGAGCAGCCGATTTCCTTCTGCAGCTCTTTCAGCAGATGGATGATCTGCACCTCCAGCGTGGCATCGAGAGCAGTCGTCGGCTCATCCGCGATGAGCAGCGCCGGCTTCACCAGCAGGGCCATGGCGATGCAGATGCGCTGGCGCATGCCGCCCGAAAATTCATGCGAATAGCCGCCGATACGACTTTCGGGGTCCGGGATACCGACCCGGCGAAGCATGTCCACCGCACGCTGGCGCTTGATGCCGCGCGAACCGCCCTCGCGATGCTGGACATCGACCATCTGGCTCTCGATGCTGCGCACCGGGTTCAACGCCGTCATCGGATCCTGGAAGATCATCGACATGCGGTTGCCAAGCAGGCCGCGCCGCTCTGCCGGTGCCATGCCGAGCACGTCGCGTCCCTCGAACAGGATCGCCCCGTTCACCACCTCTGCATTCTCAGCCAGCAGCCCCATCACTGTGTAGGCGAGCGTGGATTTGCCCGAGCCGCTCTCGCCGACAATGCCGACCACCTCGCCCGCCGGCACGTCGATATGGACATCGCGCAGCGCATGTGCGCGGCCGCGCGGCGTGCCGAAATCGAGAGAGAGGCCGCGGATCGCCAGCAGTGGACTGCGGCTTGCGAGATGTCCTGCTTGGCTGCCACGGTTCATAGG
>NZ_RZRK01001283.1:0-1020 GCF_003997835.1 Mesorhizobium sp. M7A.F.Ca.CA.004.12.1.1 | reverse complement strand
CCGCATGAGCCGATCGGCGTGGCTCCGCGATTGTGAGTCTGCAAGCTAGTAGCGCTCGAACAGTGGCCGCCGGAAGCCGGCGTCGCGCCCGGCGATCAGCCAATAGAGCAACCCGGCGACAAGGCCGGCAGCGGCGATGATGCCGATGTCGACCCAACGCTCCGGGTCCATATCCTCCGGCGCGCTCGGCCAGATCAAGGCGAAGCCGCCGACCGCGGCGCCGGCGCCGAAAACCATATGCAGCAGGACATTGCGCAGCGAGAAGAACTCGGCGATCAGCGCGAAGATCAGCGTCTGCAGCGCGGTCACCACGATGGTCAGGAAATAGACGAACATGCCGAGCGGCGGCACCAGCAGCACCGCGATCGGCGAAACGCCCATGACGTCGAAATAGCTGGGCGCGTTGGGCAAGGAACTGAGCACGCCATAGATCACCGCGATGGCGATCAGGCCGACCAGCACCGATACGAAGTAGCCGGCCAACATCATCAATATGCGCTTCATTACGTGCTTCGCCGTCGCCATCCCCATCCCCCAATGCGGCGCCTGGAGCAATTCCAGGAAAAGTGTGAACGGTTTTCCGTCCGGAATTGCGTCAAAACAAAGAGTTAGAGTAGTTCACCGTTCCATGAAACGGTGAACTGCTCTGGCGCGACAGTCAGCCATCAAAGCGGGACAGACGCAAGGGGAGGCGACGGTTGGCAAGGGCAATCGCTTCGGCCAAGTCCGACTTGTGGCGGAAACCATCAATCACCGAGATCGGCGCCGCCCCTCATCGCCCTGCCGGGCGTTCGTTGTTCGAAAAGCCAAGCAGTTGGCTTTTCGTCCGCTGCGCGGACCACGCCTCGACTCCCCGTATAGTGACGGGGAGAAGGGGGCTGGCCGCAACGCCGGCGCCATCCTTGCCTTGCAAAGGATGGTGATTGGCGAAACCATCGATGCCAGCGTCCCTCTCCCCGTCACTATACGGGGAGAGGATGCCGGCAGGCAGGTGAGGGGCGGCGCTAGCGGAAAGGCCGA
>NZ_RZRK01001282.1:0-1021 GCF_003997835.1 Mesorhizobium sp. M7A.F.Ca.CA.004.12.1.1 | reverse complement strand
GTCCTGAAGCTTCTTTTGCCGGTCCTCGATGTCCGACTGCTGCAGCGCCGGTCCGTCATAGGCGCCGCTGAAGCCCTGCAGGGCGACCTTGATCGGATTGGGCTGGTTCTGGAAATTGACGGAGGTCAGGGTAATCGCCTGGCCCTTCTTGAAGGCGGCGACGAGCTGATCGGTCAGCGGCACTTCCGCCACGCAACGATCCGGGAAGCAGATCACATAGTCGAGCTTCTGCGCCTTGCCGGTGTCGATCTGCAGGCCGATGCCGGGAGGCACCAGACGGCCGGTCGGGACCGTCACCTGGAACACCTTGCGGTTCACCTTGCCCTTCAGCTCGATCAGGCTGACGCCAGTGACCAGCTGGCCGTTGCCGGCGGTGGTGATGTTCTGGACATTGCAGATGTCGACGTCTTCCTGCTTGGTGCAGGCCTTGAACCAGCCTTGCGGAATCTGCTGTTGCTGCTGTGCGGAAGCAGCGGGAAGTCCTGCGCCGAGAAAGCCGACCACGCCAGCGGCCATGACCGACAGGCGGTACGCGTTGCTGTTCAGGCTCGTCATGTCGTGCACTTCCTCTCAAATGATCCCGGGACCGGCTTCTTCGTGCCGTGTGGTCCAGCTACCTGTTGCCGAAATGAGGCAACAGAATGACTTCGGAGGGCGTGTTACACTGCAAGCGATGCCGAATCCAGCCCGGCGTCAGCAATTGTTGAACGCGCGGTTGGCCGGCGCGCAGCCGCCTCATGCTAGGGTGCACACCGAATCATCAAGCCGACCCAGTAAGGAGACGTTCATGGGCCGCGTTGTTGTTTGGCTGATCACCGGGATATCGTTTCTCGCCCTTTCGCATCAGCCGGCCGCATCGGAGCCGAAGCACGCTATCGCCATGCAGGGCGTGCCGGCGCTACCGCCCGACTACAGGCATTTCGACTACGTCAATCCCGACGCGCCGAAGGGTGGCTCGATTACCTATTGCGTCGTCGGCAGCTTCGACAATCTGAACCCTTTCATCCTCAAGAGCCTGCGC
>NZ_RZRK01001281.1:0-1030 GCF_003997835.1 Mesorhizobium sp. M7A.F.Ca.CA.004.12.1.1 | reverse complement strand
CGGCAGCGGATTTCTCTGGAGGCGGAGGGCCTGTCCGGCCAGACCGATCCGGCCGACGACACCGATCCGGTGCAACTGTTCAGCGCCGGCAAGGCATCGGGCCAGCTGCAGCCCAACGGCGAGGATATCGACTATCTCGGCAGTTTCGGCGATCTCGAGATCGACCCCGGCGCGATTGGCGGGCGCGTGCTTCCGGCGCTCGATGCCAGTGGCGACGTGACATTGAAGAACGGTGTCGCACTGATCGGCACGCAGGTGAAGAGCCTTCGTGGCCAGGCGATCGAGATCCGCAACCTTGACCTGTCGTCGGGCACGGCGCGCATCACCGTTTCGGGACCGCTCTCGGTTGATGCCGAGGGTCTGGTCAACGCCGATCTGATGATCAGGCTGAAGGACCCGAAGGCGGTGGCGGCCATCCTTGGCGCCGCCATACCCGAGCAGAAAAGCCAGATCGAGCAGGGTTTTTCTGCCCTGGCGGTGCTCGGCAACGAGCCGTCGATGCCGCTGAAGGTGGTCAGGGGCAAGGCCTCGCTCGGCTTCATTCCGCTGGGCAAGATCAAGCCGGTCGAATAGCTCAACCATGGCAAAACCCGTGAAGCTGCTGAGCGTTGGCGCCTTGACGCTGGACACCATCCTGCGCGTCGAGACACTGCCTGTGCATCAAGGCAAGTTCATTGCCTCCGACGGCGTCCAGATCGCCTCGGGCATGGCCACCAGTGCTGCCTGCGCCGCGCATCGCCTGGGGGCCGAGGTATCGCTGTGGGCGAGTGCGGGTGACGATGCCGTCGCCGACCAGCTCATCGCCGGCATCAAGGCCGAAGGCGTCGATTGCACCTTTGTGCGCCGCGTCAGAGGCGCCCGCTCGGCGCTGGCCTCGATCCTGGTCGACGCGCATGGCGAGCGCATCATCGTGCCGTTCTATGACGGGCTGGCCCAGGCCGATCCCGAAGTCTTGCCGGTCGCCGACCTCACGGCATTCGACGCCGTGCTGGTCGATGTCCGCTGGCCGGGCGCGGCAGCGTTGGCACTC
>NZ_RZRK01001280.1:0-1031 GCF_003997835.1 Mesorhizobium sp. M7A.F.Ca.CA.004.12.1.1 | reverse complement strand
CCGGGTGATGACAAGCCCTTGCACCCCGCCGGCAGCAGCGCCCACAACGACGGCGGCCAAGAGTGCTGCGAACCAGCCGAATCCTTGCGTGCCGCTCGTCGACAGCGACAGCGTGTTGGCGGAGCCACCCTTGGCGACCACGGCGGCGACCATACCGCAGAAGGCGAGCAGCGAACCGACCGACAGGTCGATGCCGGCGGTGAGGATGACGAAGGTCATGCCGAGCGCGATCAGCCCGGTGATCGAGATCTGCCTTGTGATGTTGAACAGGTTGATCGGGTCCATGAAGCTCGGCTTCAGCACGGTGAAGACGATGATCAGCGCCACCAGGAACAGCAGCGGCCCGAAGCTCATCAAAAGCCGCGCGAAGTTGATGCCGCCGCGCTGATCCTGTTCCCCCGCCACGCTCATAGTGTCTCCTTGCGGTCGAGTGCCATCAGTTCCATCAGTCTTTCCTCGTTTGCCTCGACGCCCGGCATCTGGCCGGTGATGCGGCCCCGGCGCATGGTGACGATGCGGTCCGACACTGCAAGCACCTCGGGCAGCTCGGACGAAATCATCATCACCGCAATGCCGCGCGCCGCAAGCTGCACCAGGATCTGGTGCACCTCGGTCTTGGCGCCGACATCGACGCCGCGCGTCGGCTCGTCGACGATCAGCACTTTCGGATCGCGCGCCAGCCAGCGCGCCAGGATCACCTTCTGCTGGTTGCCGCCCGACAGGCCTTCGATAGCCTGCTCGGCCGAAGCCATGCGGATCGACAGCATTTTGCGAAACCCGGACAGCGCATCGCGCTCGCGCCGCTCGGCCATGAAGCCGAAACCGTTGCTGAAGCTGCCCAGCGAAGCGATGGAGAAATTCGGCAGGATGCCCAGCGCGGCAAAGATCGCCTGGTGCTTGCGGTCCTCCGGCAGCAGGCCGATGCCGAGCGCAATGGCGTCTGCGGGCGATGCCGGGGCGATCGGCTTGCCATCGAGCGTGATGGTGCCGGCCGCGATACGGTCGGCGCCGAAGATGGCGCGCGCCAGCTC
>NZ_RZRK01000127.1:0-10499 GCF_003997835.1 Mesorhizobium sp. M7A.F.Ca.CA.004.12.1.1 | reverse complement strand
GGCGATCGTGGGGGGCGGAAGCCCTTTAAAGGGTGGTTCGCGGCGCAGCACCTGCCAACGGCGATACACGCACCGCCTCGAACAGCGACGATGCGGCGGCTTCGTCCGGCCTCAGGGCGTCTTCACGGAAATAAGCTCCTCGACGGGCACGGTGCCGGCCTCGATCTCGACCACCCAGATATCGGGATCGAATTTTTTCTCCCTTTCCAGCCTGGCGTCGAGCACTGTGGCATCCTCGCCGGTTCCGAGCTGAGTGAAAAACCGGTCGTCGGGCTTGGCCGAATCATAGCTTGTCTGCGGCGCCGGCCCGAACAGGGCAACCTCACCCAGCCTGCCCCGCGCCAGCACGAACACAGCGCCGGCCTCGGTCGCGCCGCGCTTGACCACGGCGGCAAATCCCCCGGCGCCGAAAACCCGGCGCAACAGGGCCGAGACCCACAGATCCGATGTGACGCGCATGAGAGAGCTCCCGAAACTGCCGGTTCTCTATCGATATTTCCGCCGCTGGGCGAGCCGTCGTTTCAGCCGTCAGTTGGTCAGGCCGATCTCGCGCATCTTGACGTAGACGATCTCATCGGGCTCGCCGGTCTGCGGCAGCCCGAACAGCGACTGGAATTCCTTGATCGCCGCCTTGGTGCGCGCGCCGACGACACCATCCAGCTGCATGTCGTCATTGCCGAACGCCTTGAGCCCGGCCTGGATCTTGACGATGCGGGCATCGGGCGCTTGCGTCTCGGCATCCGCCTGCCCGGAATTTGTCTGTCCTGAACCTGTCTGCAAAGACACCGGAACGGCGGCCGGCATATCCGGGCGCGGCTGCGGCCTGGGTACGACGGAAGCGGTTTTCGGCGTCGCGCCCAGTTGATCGAGCAGAAGCGCGTCGATCTCGCCGGACGCGTTGAGCCCGACCTTCTGCTGATAGTCCTGGATGGCCTTGCGGGTGTTGGGTCCGGAAATGCCGTCGACCGTTCCCGAATAGAAATCAAGATCCTTCAATATGCCTTGCACCTGCTCGACAACCGGATCGCCCTTGATCGGTGCCGGCGCGCCGGATGGCCGCACGATGTTGAACGTCGTTTCCGGCTCGTCGGGCGCCGCGTGCGGAAAGCCCGCAATGCTGCGGGTCGCGAAGAATGCGCCGGCATGCGGGAAAGGCTGGTACCACAAGGCATTCGCAGAGACGTAGAACAGCGTCACCAGGAATGCCGTCGAGCCGCCCACCAGGACAGGGTTGCGCGAGATCATTCCGCCGACGGCGACAGCGCCGTCCTGAAAGGCGTTGCTGCGACGCTTGACCGCCTTAGCCTGTTTTGCGGAGCGAGCCATTTCTGTCCCCTTTCGCCATCGCTACAGGCATGGTCAGCACGCCGGCCTTCTCCGCCTGATGTCCCTTCGGTCCGTTCACCGGCAAGCTGATGGTCACCGTGGTGCCCTCGCCCGGCATGCTTTCGATGGACATCGTGCCTTCGTGCAGCGCCACCAGGCCCTTGACCAGTGAAAGGCCAAGACCAGTCCCCTCGAAACGGCGGGTATAGTCGTTCTGGATCTGCATGAAGGGCTTGCCGAGATTGGCGAAATCCTCCTCGGCGATGCCGATGCCGGTGTCCCTGACCCAGAAATGCAGGCGCGAACCGATCCGCTTGGCACCGACGACGACGTCGCCGCCGTCGGGGGTGAACTTGATCGCATTGGAGACCAGGTTGATCAGCATCTGCTGTACGGCGCGCTGGTCGGCATTGATGTCGCCGGCGTCCGGCGCGATCTGCGCCCGCAGATCGATGTTCTTGGCCTGCGCCTGCAGCTGCATCATTGACTGGCACATGTCGACCGCTTCCGCGAACCGGAACGGCTCCGGCTCGGTCGCATAAACGCCAGATTCAATCCTGGACACGTCGAGTATCGAGGTTACGACGGCGAGCAGATGCTGGCCCGAATCCCTCACCAGGCCGACATATTCCTTCTGGCGCGGATCCTTGAAGCCGCCGAACATCTCATGCAGCAGCATATCCGAGAAGCCGATGATGGCATTCAACGGCGTGCGCAGTTCGTGGCTGACCACCGCCAGGAAGCGCCCCTTCGCCACTTCGGCGGATGCGGCCGCCTCATTGGCCGCCGCGAGATCCTCGCGCAACCGGGCGATCTCGTCATTCTCGCGCAGGACGAGCGTAAAGACGTCACTCTGTTCCTCACCGCGCACCAGATCAAGCGAGAACGGGCGGTAATTGTCGGCCGTCAGGCTATTGCCGTTCTGAGGCAGGCGGATGCGCAATTCGAGCCGGCGCGACAGCGCACCGTCGCGCATGTCGGCCATTGCGCTGAGATAGGAAACGCGATCCGACAGATGGACGCGATCGAAGAGGCCGTTTCCAGACAGCAGTTCGGGCGGCAGTTTCAAAAGCGTGCGCGCTTTCGGCGACGCGTCCAGGACCTCGCCATGGCGGGCGACCCGCAAGACCACCGCATCGATGATTTCTTCGAGCCGGTCGGCAGTGTCGACCACAGCCGCGTCGGCCGTGTTTTGAAACGCCGATGCACGCGGCATCAGCGTAAGCGCCCACGCCAACGGCACCAGCCAGTGCCACGCCGCGATCTGCGCTCCTGCGAACGGAAATACGGTTCCAGCCAAAGGCTGAGCCAGGATGGCGACAGCGGCCGACACGGCTCCCCACAGTGCTGCACGTCGCGAGCCGCCGATCCACCAGGCTTCGAAAGGCAGCGCCAGGACAAGCATGGCGACAGGCGAACTCAGCCCGCCCGCGGCGGCAATGAGACTGCCGAGAGAAATGCCGGCCAGCATCAGGGCGAGCCCACTCGCCATCGCCATCTTGCCGGTCGCCGCCACCAGTAAGGCGACGAACCAGCACAGGCCAAAGGCGGCGAAGATGGCGGCCATGGTGACGGCAACGCCCATGCCTGAAGTGACCAGGGTGACCGCGGCGCCGGCGGCAAAGAAAGGAGCGGCGAGCATGACGCCGATGAAACGGCGCTGGCGCTCGCGGTCGCTCCGCCCAAGGATGGACGGATGGACCATACGTTCGCAACCGGCAGAAATCGCGCCAGGCAATTCAACGTATCTGGCCTTGATTGAACTCAACTCAACGCACTCGCACTTGTCGTGGACAGCTCTGCTTTGCAGATGGTTCTGGTTGGCTTTGAAACTCGCATCCAGCGTTTAAGGAATGGATAAGGCAGGGCCGACCAAGGCCCTGGCCTGCGGCAAATATCGGGATGCCGGCCGCCGAAAGCACGGGCAAATGCAGCCATAGTAAACGGAGAGTTATCCGGCGACGGCACCTATCGGACAGGCGCACACGGCACCCGGACTTCCACATTCCAAGAAAAATACAGGAAAATCATGGGGATGTATGGTTATTTGTTGTTAAGGAAAATCACTGGCAATTGAGACAAATGGATCGCAGAACGCTTCGTTTCGAATTTGCCTAAAATTTGAGGAAAATTCTCTCTTTGCCCGCAAGCCGTCCTTTGCGCCTGTGTGCCAAGATCCTGCCTACAAAAGAGGTCATGCCATATGGATGCATGATCCGGTCACGACGAGAGGGCAAGGGCATGGTCTTCCTCATAAGAATGGCTTTCTGGTTTTCGCTGGTGCTGCTGGCGCTGCCGCTGACTGTCGGCCCCGATGAAGCGGGCCGCGAAAGCGTCGGGCCGATCCAGGCCTTGTTTGCGGCACGCGAAGCGGTTGGCGATATCGCCGGCATTTGCGAACGCAAGCCCGATGTCTGCGAGACCGGCAAGTCGGCAATGCACACCATCACCGCCCGCGCCAAGGAGACCGCCAAGATCGCGGCAGCGATGATGGACGACAAGTCCGCCGCCGGCCCCGACACGTCGACGATGACCGGCAGCCTGCCCGTAGAAATCGTCTTGCCCGAGACCGTCAACCTGCCGCCTCAGAATTAAGCCGCTTCGACGGCGCACCGCGGGCTGTCTGCCCTCTCGACGCCCGCGGTGTCCTTGTTTTTCCGTGACGCGGAGCCGCCGCGTGACTATATCCGGCATTATGACCACCACGATCCAGACGATCCGCGACGATTTTTCGTTCCTCGAGGAATGGGAAGACCGCTATCGCTACGTCATCGAACTCGGCGAGGCGCTGCCGCCATTTCCCGACGAGCAGCGCAGCGCCGCCAACAAGGTGCCGGGATGCGTCAGTCAGGTCTGGTTGACCACCGAACGCGGGGCTGGAGCCGACCCAGTCATCACCTTCACGGGCGATTCGGACGCTCACATCGTGCGTGGACTGGTTGCGATCATACTTGCGCTGTTTTCCGGCAGGACCGCCAGCGAAATCCAGCAGACCGATGCGGAAGCGACATTGAAAGAACTCGGCCTCGACGAACATCTGTCGCCGCAGCGCGCCAACGGCCTTCGCTCGATGGTCAAGCGCATCAAGCGCGACGCCGAGGCAGCGCTCAAGCAGACCGCCTGACACCTTCATACCGGATCCGCGCCTCGCGGCGCAAAAATCAAACGGCGCCCGAAGGCGCCGTTGATGTCGATCCGATCTGGCTTATTTTGACGCAATTCCCAAGGGAGAGCTCTATGCGCTTTCCCGGGAAAACCGTTTCACTTTTCCTTGAATTGCTCTGGCAGCGATTACCGCGCTTTGCGCTTGCGGCCGAGGCCCATCTTCTTGGCAAGCTGTGACCGGGCAGCCGCATAGTTGGGTGCAACCATCGGATAGGTCGGGTCAAGGTTCCACTTTTCGCGATACTGGTCCGGTGTCAGGTCATAGTGGGTCATCAAATGGCGCTTCAGCGACTTGAACTTCTTGCCGTCTTCAAGGCAGACGATGTAGTCGTCATGAACCGACCGCTTCGGGTTGACCGCCGGCTTCTGCTTGTCGGCAGGCGGCTGTTCGGCGGTTCCGCCCACACGCCCGAGCGCAGCATGGACATCGGATATCAGGTTCGGCAATTCGCCGACCGGCACGGGATTGTTACTGACATAGGCGGCCACCACATCGGCGGTCAATTCGATCAGCGCATCGCTGTTTCTGGAAGGTGTTTCGACAATATCCATGGTCTTCGGGCCCCAACAAGAGTTACATCGATCTGCGCCCTTTTTTACAAGCAGGGCATCGCACGAATTTTGTGCAGGTAGAGTTTCTACGATTCGTGTCGCGGGCACATCAATGAGCGCCCAGACCAAGTAAGTCAATTCGGCCCTTACGCTATATTGAACGATATTGATCAATTATTCCGCGATCAGCTTCAATCTTTCGTGCATTGTGTAATTTATCGATATTTCGCGCGCTCGTCGGCAACGGCTGACGCAACGTCAGCTCACCGTTACATTCGCGGCATCTCACGAAATGGGTTTTAATGTTTGATTTTGCTTGGCTATCGTCGGGCAATATTGGTTGTTCATATTTGTCCACAAAACCAAAGGTTGCCGTGGTCATACGCAAGCAATCAGGCGACATGCCTGTCATCCGGCGGATCGGCTGATTGCTGCCGGATCAATCAATGCGGCGTGATGTATTTGCCATACGCCCAGCCGGTGACGAATTTGCCGTTCTGGGCCGGATCATGCCAGACTTCGCACCAGCGAAAACGAATCTTTTGTTCCTGCTTCCATGCCGGCTGGTTGGCGATGTCGAGCAGGTTTATTCCGCCGGTGCATCGCCCGGTCATCTGCAGAACGGTCCCGTTCGGATATGCCGCCTGCTTCTGGGATGCGCCCGAAGGGTATTTGCGCACATTGAGCGTGTCGCCGAACGGCACATTGGCCACTTGCCAAGCCGCGAATACGGTCGCATGAGACTGGCCGGCAAAGGCCAGAGTTAGTGAAGCAACGGCGAAAGCCGCAGCAGTCCGAGACCAAATAGTCATCATCTCTCCTCCCGGCTCATCTCCTGGAGCCGACACAATCCATACGCTCCGGCTCTTGAACCTGCCCTGATCGGCGTGTTCATTCGCCGTTCAAGATATTCTCCATTCGAGATGGTCCATTCAAGATACTGGCCCATTGAAGATACTGGCCCATTGAAGATACTGGCAAAGCGAGACGCAATGACCAAGACATCCATATTTCCGATCGTCAGCCCGCCAACGCCCGAGAAGCGGCCGGTTTCCGACACGCATCACGGCATCACGCGAACCGACGACTATGCCTGGCTGCGGGCCGGCAACTGGCAGGAGATGTTCCGCGACCCCTCATTGCTCGATGCGGGAATCCGCGCAGAACTCGAGGCGGAGAATGCCTACCAGTCGAAGCTGATGGCCGACACGGTCGAACTGCAAAAGCAGCTTTTCAAGGAGATGAAGGGCCGTATCAAGGAAGACGATTCTTCCGTGCCGATGAAGGATGGGCCCTATGCCTATGGCTCGTCCTTCAAACTTGGTGGCGAGCAGCCGCGCTATTTCCGCATGCCGCGAGACGGCGGTGCCGAGCATATCCTGCTCGATGGTGACGCGGAGGCCGCGGGCAAGGCCTATTTCCGTCTTGGCGGCGTCGACCATTCGGCCGACCACGCAAGGCTGCTGTGGGCATTCGACGACAAGGGCTCCGAATTCTACACGCTTCACGTGCGTGACCTTGCCGACGGCAGGGAACTTGCGGACCAGATCCCCGACACCGGCGGTTCAGGTGTCTGGAACGCCGCCAATGACGGCTTCTTCTATACACGTCTCGACCCCAACCACCGCCCGTCGAAGGTGCTGTTCCATGCGCTTGGCGACAGCCCGCAAAGCGACCGGCTGATCTATGAGGAAACCGATCCCGGCTTCTTCATGAATGTCGACGGCACCCGCAACAACGAGTGGATCATGATCGGCATCAACGACCACGAGACCTCGGAATACCGCCTGATGCGCGCCGACGATCCGTTTGCCGAACCGAAACTGGTGTCGCCGCGCGAGATTGGCCTGCAGTACGAGCTGGAAGAAGGCGGCGATATCTTCTTCATCCTGACCAATGCCGACGGCGCCAAGGACTTCAAGATCATGACGGCACCAGCGGGCGATCCCGTGCGCGCCAACTGGCAGGAACTGGTGCCGCACGAACCCGGCCGGCTGATCCTGTCGGTGATCGGCTTCAGAGACCACATGGTTCGGCTCGAACGCAAGGAAGGCCTGCCGCGCATCGTCGTGCACGACCGCACCAGCGGCGAGGAGCATCTTTTGTCCCTCGACGAGGAGGCTTTCTCGCTCGGCCTGTCGGGTTCCTATGAGTACGACACCGAGATCATGCGCTTTTCCTATTCGTCGATGACGACACCTGCGCAGGTGTTCGACTATAATATGCGTACCCGCGAGCGGGTGCTGCTGAAGACCCAGGAAGTGCCATCCGGCCATGATGCGGACCACTATGTCACGCGGCGCCTGATGGCGCCGGCCAGCGATGGCGAACTGGTGCCGATCTCGCTTTTGCACCATCGCGACACGCCGCTGGACGGATCCGCACCTTGCCTGCTTTACGGCTACGGCTCCTATGGCATCACCGTGCCGGCCGCCTTCAACACCAACTGGTTCTCGCTGGTCGACCGGGGCTTTGTCTTCGCCATCGCTCACGTTCGCGGCGGCAAGGACAAGGGCTATGGCTGGTACGATGACGGCAAGCGGGAGAACAAGATGAACACGTTCACCGATTTCATCGCCGTCGCGCGCCATCTGGTGACGGAGCGTTACACGGCGCATGACCGTATCGTCGCCCAGGGCGGTTCGGCCGGCGGCATGCTGATGGGTGCCGTCGCCAACATGGCGCCGGATTGTTTTGGCGGCATCGTCGCCGAGGTACCCTTCGTCGATGTCCTCACCACCATGCTCGATGCGACCCTGCCGCTGACGCCGCCGGAATGGCCCGAATGGGGCAACCCGATCGCGTCCGCCGACGACTACCGGACCATTGCCGCCTACTCGCCCTATGACAATGTCGTTGATCACGACTATCCGCCGATCCTGGCGCTGGCCGGTCTCACCGATCCGCGCGTCACCTATTGGGAACCGGCCAAATGGGTGGCCCGGCTGCGCGACCGCAAGAGCGGGGACAATCCGGTCCTGTTCAAGATCAACATGGATTCCGGCCATGCCGGTGCCTCCGGCCGGTTTTCGCGGCTGGAGGAGATCGCCTACACCTATTCCTTCGCGCTGAAGGTGATGGGTAAGGCGCAGCCTACGGGAGAAATCGACCGATGATCGATCTCGCTACACTGATTGCTTATGTCGCGGTTGTGCTCGGCTTCGTCTTCATCCCGGGTCCGGCCACGCTCCTTACCATAGCGCGGGCAACGAGTTCCGGAACCAAGGTTGGCATCGCGACCGGCGCTGGGATCGCTGTCGGCGACATCTTTCACACCGTCATGGCCATGATCGGCATATCGGCGATCATCGCCGCATCGGCGACGCTGTTCAGCGTCATAAAGTACATCGGCGCGGCCTACCTGGTTTATCTCGGCATTCGCGCGATCATGGAGAAAACACCAGGCGGCCCGGCTGCCGGCGCGCTTGCGATCTCTGCCGGGAAGGCGTTTCGACAGGCTGTCCTGACCGAAGTGCTCAACCCCAAGACCGCTCTGTTCTTCCTTGCCTTCCTGCCTCAGTTCGTGCGGCCTGAAAACGGGACGGTGATGCTTCAGATGACCGTGTTGGGGGCCATCTTCGTCGTACTGGGCCTTTTCAGCACGGTCGTCTTTGCCGTGAGCGCTGGCCGGCTCGGCACGTTCCTGCGCCGAAATCCGTCGGTGTTACGATGGCAGGGCAAAGTTGTCGGCGGCATCTACTGCGCTTTGGGCGTCCGTCTGGCGCTGCAGCAACGCTGACTCCAGACGATGATCGACGCGCCTTCCGAAGAGGCTGCGTGATCAGGGCTTTTTAAGTTCCCGTTGCTCATTTTCACTCGCAATTGCGATGACCGCGCGCTACCCAGTGCGCGGTTTTTCCCGGCCCGACAGCCTCCAATCGCGTAAAGGTCCATTATGCTGCTCGTCGACGTCTATCTCGACAAATCGCCTATCCAGGGAATCGGCGTCTTTGCCAAGAACCACATTCCTCGCGGCACTCTGATCTGGAAGCTGGACCCAAGGTTCGATCGGCTCATCGAGGTCGAGACTTATGAACGTGCGGCCGGCCCGGTGAAGAGCTATCTCGATCGCTACTCCTATCCCGACCGCCGCGATCCGAACTACATCGTCTTCGAAGCCGACGACGCGCGCTACATGAACCATGCCGACGAGCCGAACTGCGACGTCTCCTCACCGGAGGAGAGCTTTGCGCTGCACGACATCGCGCCTGGCGAAGAGCTGACCTGCAACTACAACCATTTCTTCGAGACGGGTTTCGATTTTCTCGGCGACCGCCACCTGTCTGAAGACTCGGTCTAGTTTGCCGTCTTCTTGCGGGCCGGATAGCCGTTTGGATGCGCCGGTATCGCCTTCAGATAGGCGGCGATGGCCGCACGGTCCTGCGGCGTCAGTTCGGCCATGTTCCGTTGGACATCGACCATGGCGCCGCCGACCGAATCGAAATCGGGCGTGAAGCCGGTTTCGAGATAGTTGGCGATATCGGCCTCCGACCAGTCGGCGAGACCGCCCTCGCCCGATGTGATGTTCGGCACGACGCCATTGCCTTCGGCGGCCACGGCGCCCGCCAGCGACTCGTTCTTCTTCGTGCCGCCCGCAAGATCGCGCGGCGTGTGGCATTCGCCGCAATGGCCTGGCCCTTCGACCAGATAGCGGCCTGCCATCACCGGATCAGGCTTGCCTTCGGGGAAGGCAACAACCGGCTGATCGCTGAGATAGAGCAATTTCCACAGGCCGATGCCGCGGCGAATATTGAAGGGAAAACCGAGCGAATTGCCCGCTGCCTTGCCGGCGACGGCCGGCAACGTCTTCAAGAAGGCATAGAGATCGCCAATGTCAGCCGGATTCATGCGCGCGTAGGATGCATAGGGAAACGCCGGATAGAAATGCTCACCAGAAGGCGACACGCCCTTCAGCATGGCATTGGCGAGGTCCTCGACAGACCATGCGCCGATACCGTCCCTGGGATCTTGCGAAATGTTGGGCGGCACGAAGGTTCCGAACGGCGTCTTGAGTTCAAGGCCACCCACGAGTTGAAGCCGGGCGTCGCCCTGTGAGCCCGGCTTTGCATGGCAGGATGTGCAACCGCCGGCATAAAAGATGCGCTTGCCCCTGGCTGCGTCGCCAGGACCGAGCTTGGCCAGGGTTTCCCTGTCGAGCGTCACCGGCGCCGACAGGACCCACCCGGCAACCGCGCCGACGCCGCCCAGAATGACGACGGCGCCGACAAGTTTCTTCAGCCATGCCATGGCTGGTGATCAGCCCTTCTTGATTCTGTAGCCTTGATGGCAGGTGCCGCAATCCGAGCCGATAGCGCCGACTTGCGCCTTCAGCGCGTCGGCATCGGCGGGAGCCGCAGCGACCGCGGCCTTCACGTCTGCGAGATATTTGTCCTCGGCTGCGTTGAAGCCAGCCATGTCTTGCCAGATCTTCGGCGAGGCCGTGGTATCGCCGGTGT